>JAJRQC010000035.1 GCA_024280455.1 Deltaproteobacteria bacterium
AATTTTAAGAATTCTGGTATAAGCCCGGGCGGAAAGTCCGAGCTGGTCGATGGCCTGGTGGAGCAGGCGGGAGGAATCCTGGTCAAGCGGGCAGTGTTCCTTGATCAGCTTTGCGCCCATCTGCGCATTGCAGTGGATCATAGGGCTGCCCGCAAAACGCAGGTTCTGTATTCTACGGGCCGCGTTCACCCGTTTTTTTATTTCGACTGAACTCTCTCCTGGTTCAGCCCGTTCAATATCCTCGACCCGCACCGGCGGCACTTCCACATGGAGGTCGATCCTATCAAGCAGCGGCCCGGAAAGTCTGGATCGGTAGCGCTGAATCTGCACCGGTGTACAGGTGCATTCCTTGCGCGGATCACCAAGATTTCCACAAAAACAAGGGTGTGACACCCTTTACACAAAAAATACAAAAAGTTAGATTTCAAATAATTATCAAGAATCCCCCACCCTTACCGCCCAGAAACATTGGGGAACAGATAAGAGCGGAAAGGGTAAAACTGGGGTGGACCGGATATGAACTGGCCGAACACTTGGGCGTGAGCGGCATGACAATTTATAACTGGGAAAACGGTGGAAAAATATACAAGCTCAAACACAGGCGTCTGGTTTCATATTTTCTCGGTGTGTGAAGACTATACAATTTTCCAACGGATTGCCCATTTTTCAAAATGAATTCAGGTTGAGGGCTGACTGTCAAACAGAAAAGAAAGGTCAAAAGTAGACCTGACCTAATGTTTTTATCAGGGGTGCGCATTGTACCGCTCCCTGTCTGTCACACTGTTTGCTGAAAAGAAAAGGCGCAACCCGGCCGCCTGCCAGTCCGCTCGCATAAGGTCAATTATGTTCAATGGCTTTTTCTGTATTTTAAGAAGTATGGTTGTGGCTGGGTCCGGGGTTATTGGGTGCTGTAAGGGTGTGCCATTGAGGACATAACTGCACCTTATACGACAGTGCTCAAGGGGTACGCGCCGGCTTTACCGGTGATTCAGGCTCCTGCCCGGAGTTTGCCGCCGGAAGGCTGGGAGATTGGACGAGACACCGGACAATGTCCGCTTTCGCTTCGCACAAGCAGACCTACCCGGCTTCAGGACAACCATTGTTCGGTATCGTTTCCGTTATCGTTTCGCTCAGGCAGACCTGCCCGGATGGTGGTTATTGACTTTTTTATTCTCTTGACGCAATTAAATAATTCTGTCCCCTTTTCATTTCCTGTCCGTTAATCCGGCTTGAGACCGGGTTGCCGTGGGAGTCACGGGTGAAAAATGTGGGCACGCCCCGACCGTCAACCGTTTGGCAACAAGCCCGTTGCCGTAATAACCGGTAGAGGTGGTGACGGCCTGCCCGGGAGCCGGGTAAGTGGTCGCCGATACCGGGTGATGCTCCCCGTCATAGGTAAAGTCCACCTTGTGCCCCAGGGGATCGGTGGTCTCCACCAGGTGATTGCCGGCATCATAGGCATGGGTGGTTTCCCTGCCCAGGGTATCGGTGATTTTGACCAGGTTGTTGTGGCCGTCGTAATGGAAGATGGTTGTATGGCCACGGTAATCGGTGGACTCTATGATATGATCCTGGCCGTCGTATTTTCTCGATGTTGAGAAGCCCAACTGGTTCTCCTCGCCGATACTCCTGCCCTTTTTGTCAAAGGAATAAACAAGAAAGTTGCCGGCCGGGTCCTCTTCCATGTTGCGAAAACCGGAGAAATAATAGTTGTAGGTCTTGTCGCCGCCGGACTGCCGGGGCACGCTCTGGTGGATCACCTGGCCCCGGGTGTTGTAGGTGTTGGTGGCCGTGGTGGTGTTGAGCGGATTTTTCAGGCTGGTTATCCGGTGGCCGGAGTCGTAGCCGTAGCGCCAGACCTTGTTTGCCTCCGGGACCGGGGAGATAGGTAAACTGTCCCCCAAACCCCCTGTCCCCCAAACCCCTCAGAAAGAACTGGCTGTTCTCCGGGACTCCGGAAGGAGCCGGGGCCAGTGCCCTGCTGTACAGCCTGATCGAGACGGCAAGGGCCAATAAACTGGAACCGTACGGATACCTGCGCCATATTTTTGAAAAGCTCCCTCATGCGGTAACCGTCGAGGACCTGGAAGCCCTGCTGCCTTGGAACATCAAGCGGGAGACGCTGATCTGAGCAGCCTGCAAGGCATGCGGTTGATATGGCGCTTACGGATGTTTTTGGTAATTTGGTCGCAACTTGGTATACGATTCGACAATATAATTAACTTTTTCTACGCATGAAGCCTGCCCAAAATAAAATTCCACGTAACATTCGTAAAATTTTATCTCAGTAAAAACATAACATTGTTCAGCAAGATAATCGTCAAAATGATCGGCAATTTCCGCATCTCGTACAGTCAATACAACTCCATATTTTTCAGATTCTTTGATATCGAATAATGATTCCATGATATTGTTAATACTTCTTTAGGATTCTTAATTCTTTTTTGGTCGGTAGACGTTTGTACCCCTTACTGCCATCACAATTAGAGCTATTTAAAAACTAATCAGCCCCAGCGGGGCTTTCCTCACGAGAAAACGCCCCCTTTGAGGGGGCTTCCTGAGGCCTCCCGCTCTGCGGGAGGAGCTTCCTCACTGTCATGAGAGGTGGCTATGGGCTAAAAAAAGAAAATATCAATTGACAAGAAGGGGGGAAATAATTGATACTCACAAAAAGTATTGAGAAGCAGTTTTGGGTAGTAAGGGTTGGGATTATTGTTGCCGATTTGGTACCTATGAGATTTTTCAAGAATTTGTCTTCTTCTTAGCGAATGTTCTGCTAGTGTCCCCTTAAGCCGAAGACAATTTTATGATTCCAATAGGTCATTGGGCTGAAGAACCACGAGAAACGGGTATGCGAATTAATGATGTATCACTGAAAATTAAAGTTGGTGGTACCTTTGCGGCAATCATTTTCAGTGGAGCGACCAATGATCTTGAAGGGGAAAACCTTGCTCGTTAAGTGAGGTTTGCCGGGCAATGGAAGAAGCGGTATTCAAGTATACCGGACAACCGATGGAGGATAACAATGGGCGACAGAGCTAATCAGGCAGATCAACAGCTTGATTTTCTGGAACAGTTCAACAGCTGGGTCAGGCTGTACCGGGAAGATCGATTCAGCTTTGAGCGGGAACGAAGACGTCTTATTGAGGAAAATATAGCGGAAAACCATGAAAAAAAGGTTCGGGATAATCTTCGGGCCATGCAGCGGGACTGGGATCGAATTCTCCGTGGGGCGGGTTCAGGCCATAACCGTTTTGTCATGATTCAGACAATATTTTGGGACCATGTGGTCAATGTCTATCTCCCCGTGCTACGGGGCTGTACTTTAAAGCACTGTGCTTCACCGGTTCGTACAAAAACGACCAAGCCTCTTCTGGGCCTCGTGGTCAAAAAAACGAAAATGTCTGCTTCATCCGACTTGGATAAACTGAAAATGAACTGTGTCGAACTGGACAGAATGAACAGTGAACCCATAGCGTAAAAAACAATATATGATTACTTGTGAGCACAGTCGACATGTTCCTGATTATGACGAAATTGGTCAAAAAATATTATTGCTTTACTACGATATTTATCCTCTTCTCCCTATTCATGCTAGCGAAGGTATATTTTGAATACCACAAGATTACAACCAATCAGGAAATTATTGATTCCCCGCAGGAAAAATGTCTGAGGAATTTTCTTCAAACTTCCACTCGAGCTACCCTGTTCAGCGGTGCTGCGTTCATGCTGCTGGTCTTCTTCCTGCTGAAAAAAGTCCGTAGAGATGAAGTAACTTATAAAAAACAGTTAGAGGAAAAGGTCTCCCAGCAGAACACAGAACTACGGGATCAGGTGCATCTGCTCAAAGAATACAAGAAGGTACTTGATCTCTGTGCAATCGTATCAAAAGGTGACCTTGACGGGAATATAACCTATGTCAACAACAAGTTATGTCAAGACAGCGGTTATAGACGGGAGGAGTTGATAGGCAAGCCACATTCGATCTTTCGCCACCCGGACGTGCCTGCTGCTGTTTTTGAAAAAATGTGGAACACTATCCAGGCAAAGCAACACTGGCAGGGTACACTTCCTAATCGGCTCAGAGACGGCAGTACTGTTTGGAATACAGTGACCATCTGCCCTGTACTTAATATTGAGGGAAAAATCATTGAGTACATCGGCGCTCGCGTCAATGTAACAGAGCTAGTCGAAAAGCGTGAACAACTGAAACAAGCCCTGACAATCGATTCACTGACCGGGCTGCCCAACCGCGCTCAACTTTTATACCATTTGAACAGCATGGAGCGGCCGACCCTTATCTTGTTAGATATTCATAACTTCTCCAGTCTGAATGATTTTTACGGCATCGAAGAGGGAGACACGTTGATTCGGGTGTTTGCCGAAAGGGTAGACGCTTTCTGCAGAAACAAGCCTTTTACAGTATACCGCTACCATGGCGACTGTCTGGCCCTGTTGCATTCAGATTCCGGGACGCGGCCTTTTATTGATTTTTTTTGTCACGATCTCATTGACGAGCTTACAGTGAAGCCATATCTGCTGGATAGGCATGAGATACCCTTGAACATTACAGTCGGTGTTTCTTTTGCGCTCGATCATCCGGAAGTAGAGGCGGACATCGCTTTGAAACAGGCTCAAGAGAGGAAAAAAGAATTATATATCCTCGAGGAAAGCAAGAATCTAAAAAGAGAACTGGCAAGTAACCTCGCCTGCGCCAGTCGACTACGCACGGCATTGCATGAAAATCGTATTGTCGTGTACTGTCAACCTATAGTCAGGGCTAGGGACGGACAGGTTGACAAGTATGAGTGTCTGGTCAGAATCCGCAATCCCGATGGAACCATTGTCGGGCCAGCCAATTTTTTGGAAATCGCTAAAAAATCCCGCATCTACACCAAAATTACCAGGTCGGTCATTCAGTTGAGCTGTGCCATGTTTCAAGGCTTAGATTATGATTTTTCCATTAACCTGTCCACTGAGGATATTCTTGATCCGGCTGTTTCAGAGTGCCTGAAAAATACACTGCTGAAGTATGACCTACAGGATAAGGCGATTTTGGAGATTATTGAAACAGAGGGGTTCGAGAATTATGAGCAGGTGGCTGTATTCATAGAGGAGATGAAAGTTCTTGGTTGCCGTATTGCTATTGATGATTTCGGTACCGGCCACTCTAACTACGAAAGGCTGATGAAACTACAGGTAGATTATCTGAAAATAGACGGTTCAATCATCCGCCGGATTACAAACGATCAAATCCACAGAGCCATCACCAAGACTATTGTCGAGGTCGCCCAACAGATTGGGGTAAAAACCGTGGCCGAGTTCGTGGCCGACGAAGAGATTGCGGCAGCAGCAAGGGAACTGGGAGTCGATTACCTCCAGGGATATTATTTTGGCGCTCCGCAGCGGCGGCCAATATGAATAATATTCATGAGGAAACCAAATTTGAGTAGGCTACATGATGTAGCTCCGACCATGTAAGTTTAACTGATTGCCGAAACCGTAACGGACTGTTTTTTTCAGCTTCATTTTTTTAGGAACCCCTGAAAGGAGAACGTGATGAGATTTAAGGATTTATCTTTGATGGTAAAGGTTTTGATCGGGTGCATAACTCCATTGATTTTATTAATTATAATTGTAGTAGTCGCTCTTTCTGGCATAGCTAAAATGAATCAAAGTAATGAATGGGTTGAACATACCTATAATGTTTTATCGCAGGCTAAAGACATCATAGCCTCTGCCGTGGACATGGAAACAGGCATGCGTGGTTACTTGCTTGCAGGTAAAGAAGATTTTCTGACCCCTTATAAAAATGGAGAGAAACTCACCTATGAGAGAATTGCCGCTCTCCAGAAAACAGTTTCAGATAATCCTGTTCAGGTCAAACGGCTTGAGGATGTAAGCAATATTTTGAAATCATGGCAGAAAAATGTAACTGAACCTAGTATTGATCTCCGCCGAGAGATCGGAAATTCTGCAACCATGAATGATATAGCAAAGCTGGTGGGTGAGGGGAGAGGAAAAAAATATTTTGATAAATTTCGTAGTCAGGTAACGACGTTTAATGATCGGGAAAAAGAGCTGATGGTCTTGCGACAAAAAGCAACTAAAGACATGAACGATTATTCTAGTACGAGTATGAATAAGTCCTTTCAAGCCGTTGAACACACCTATCAGGTTATGATGCAGGCCAACGCACTCCTTGCAGCGGCTGTAGATATGGAAACCGGTGCACGCGGCTTTCTCCTGGCTGGCAAGGAAGATTTCCTTGCTCCGTACACCAATGGTAAAAAACAATTTTCCGAGCGTGCTTCAATTTTAAAAAAAATGGTCAGTAACAATTCTGCTCAGGTTCGACTGGTAGGGGAAATGGAAAAAACAATTACTGGATGGGAGCAAGATGTCATTGAATCAAGCATTCAGCTACGCCGGGAGATCGGTAATTCCAAAACCATGGATGATATGGCCGATCTTATTGCTGAAGCTCGTGGTAAGCAATATTTTGATAAATTTAGAGGGTTGATGGGCGACTTCAGTAAAGAAGAGGAAGGATTGATGAAAATACGACAGACAACTAATATTGAACGCATTCGCAGTACTAAAAACACTATCATTGTCTGTACGGTCATATCCATTGTTTTAGGATTTATCTTAAGCCTAGCTATTACCAGAAGTGTGTTTGGGCAGCTTGGTGCGGATCCGTCTGAAATTGCGGATATTGCCCGCAATATTTCCCAGAAAAATCTGACAATAAATTTTAAACGCAAGGGTGATGCAGCGCTCGTCGGCGTATATCATGATATGGAGAACATGACAAATAATCTTAGAAATATGTTTAAAGATATCGCTTCAGGTATCCAGACGTTATCTTCAGCTTCAACGGAACTCTCGGCAATTTCAAGCCAGATGTCAGCTAATGCTGAACAGACAACCGGCAAGGCAAATACTGTCGCTGCCGCAGCAGAAGAGATGAATGTGAATATGGACTCAGTTGCTGCTGCCTCCGAAGAAACCTCGGTAAATGTAAGTATGGTTGCCACCGCAACAGAAGAGATGTCTACTACTATTTCAGAAATTGCAACTAACACTGAAAAGACCAAATCTATAACTGAAAAAGCAGTTATCCAATCAAAAAATGCTTCTAGTCAAATTAACGATCTAGGCACAGCAGCTAAAGAGATTGGAAAGGTAACGGAAACGATTACTGAGCTTTCCGAACAAACAAATCTTCTTGCACTTAACGCAACAATTGAAGCAGCGCGAGCTGGAGAAGCAGGCAAGGGGTTTGCTGTAGTGGCTAACGAAATTAAAGACCTTGCAAAACAGACATCCGAAGCCACCGCTGAAATTAAAGATAAAATTACCCGAATTCAGGATGAGACCAGGAATTCGGTCACAGAGATTACTCAGATTGCCGGAATCATAAGTGAAGTAAACGAAATGGTTTCTACGGTTTCGGTAACTGTTGAAGAACAGGCTAAAGCCACACAGGAGATAGCCGATAACGTGTCCCAAGCTTCTCAAGGTATTCAGGAGGTAAATGAAAATGTAGCCCAGGCATCATCCGTAACAGGAGAAGTGGCCGCAGATATTGCTGAGGTTGGTCAAGCGTCAAGTGAAATCAATAATAGCAGTACGCAGGTGAATGTGAGTGCTGAGGAGTTGAGTGAACTTGCTGAGAAGTTAACAGGGATTGTAAATCAGTTTAAGGTGTAAGCCTGATCACCGTACTTTATAGCACGTGGTCTGGGGTACGGGCCGGATCCCTTATACCGTATATGGGGCTGCTGACAAGGTTCGTGTCGGGCCACTATTTTTTTAGTTCCCACTGTAATAGCGACTTTCTACTTCGCTATTACAGTGGAATAATGTTGATTATAATAATAACTACAGATAGCTATCGTTTCTAGGCCGCTTGCTCAAAGGAGGTCTAAACGGTACCCTGTGGCTGGTTACTATTTTCCACGTCTCTGCTCCCAAAATATATCTCGCCGTGTCCATTTTCTCTATTATCAGGGAAGGAAAACAAGCCTGAATTGTCCTGTTTTTTCTTTTTCAAGCCGGGCCAGAACAGAGGATTTACTAATCGCCGCTTTGGGAAAAGAAGCTTGCGAACAAAGGAAAATGATACAGAGAACAGACCTAAAAGTACCCCAAAAAGAAAACCCATCAAAGGAGTGGATGAGATAAATATTGCAACCAACACACCAAAGGCGATCAAAAATTTGAAGAATGGATCGGTCACTCCAAGCCAAAGTATCAGAGATTCCAACATAGCTCCCCCCTGAAAGATTACCGCTCAGTAACGGCTACACGCTCTTGCTTTTGTTCCTTTCACTAGAAGGCAATTTTAATAGCTAGTGTCTGTCCAAAAACAGCCTTTTTCGGCCGAAGCAACTCGATATTAATTCTCAGATAGTAACCACTCTGCAAAGGATTCTTCTTCATCAGGCCGCAACCCCAAGATTTTTCTTTCACGGTGCGTTTTTTTCGA
>JAJRQC010000036.1 GCA_024280455.1 Deltaproteobacteria bacterium
CGACACTATCATCGGCGGCCGCGGCAACGATACCCTAAACGGCGGTCAGGGCGATGACACCTTCAAGGTCGCAGGTAATGCAGACGGATTCGACAATGTCCACGGCGGTGCAGGCACGGACACCATCCAGGGATCGGACGGCGATGATGTCATTGGCCTGAACACATTTGGCGCCGACAACGGAGTTGAAGTCATTGACGGTGGCGCAGGAGCAAACGTCATTCAGGGATCAACCTATGCCAATCTTGATTTCTCACAGACCGAACTCAACAATATCGATGAAATCAGGGCCGGGACCGGCAACAATACCGTCATTGGCAGCGATACCGGTGACACTATTGATGGTGGCGCAGGAAGGGACACAATAGACGGCGGCGCCGGAAACGATACCATTGACGGCGGCACGGGAACGGATACGGTAGTTTTCAACGGAAACATTGCTGAATATAAAATTGTTCAGAATTCTAACAACAGCTTTACCGTCCGAGATACCATTGCTGGACGGGACGGGACCGATACCGTTGCCGATGTTGAACAGTTCAGCTTTGCTGACGGTAAGGTTGACGCCGAAGACCTCCCCCTGTCAGCCTCACTGATTGACGGAGCTGTTGAAGGGGTTGAATACCTGACTTCCTCCGGAATCCACGGATTTACCGACGAGAATGGTGATTTTACCTTTAAAAGTGGTGACGATATCACATTTACCGTCGGCGGCGTCACGCTTGGCACTGCCACAGCAGAAGATGTTGCCGGTGGGCAGACCTTTCTCCAGGATATTGCCGATGTTGACCGGACCGACCTCAACGATGAATATACTGAGAATCTGGCAACTTTTCTGCAATCGCTGGATGAGAACAGCGATGCCTACGACGGCATTGTTATCACCGATGAAATCAGAGATGCGCTGGCGAACGTGCAGATTGATCTGCAAACGGCTTCGGAAGAAGAGGTTCAACAGGTCATTGAACAGGTCGGCAAAGTCTATGTCAACGAAGATGCCGCCATGGAGCATGTCGAGGACATGCTTGTGGCCAACACCGACCTTGACCACGAAGCATTTCAAGAACATAGAGATGATGATATATCCGACAGCCTCACGGCCGGTGATCATCGTGACAATGCCATTTCCTCCCTGCCTGATGATATTCAGATAGCAGGGATACAGGAGCAGGAAACCTCGACAATGGAGTTTGAAGTACCTTCAATCCATTTCGACACTCCTGCTGATATACAACAGGGAGATGAAGCGGACACACAGGTTCCCCTCGAACAGACGGTGGGTAGCGAACCGGATGCTATGGATGGTATGAGTTCTCACTCCGAGACAGTCGGACAGGATCATACCCCAGCCGATTCCGACGGTAGCGATGTACAGGGAGTAGTTTTCACCGGCGACCTGCTGTCCGATGAGTTACCCTCGGCAGCTCTGGCCCCGGACAGCTCCACGGAAGACACATCGATGTCCGGGGATACCTCTATGGACAGCGAATCTGTAACCGCCGCTGAACCTTCAGCAGACGGTTCGGATACTGCTCAACACACCGAGGTAGTTGAGCAGGAGCAGACTTCAGTGCCGGCTGATTCCCCGGCTGCCCAACCCTCTTCCGGCGCAGAAACCACTGAAGCCGGAACCGTGAACACTGTTGAACGTGAAGAGCCCGTGACCGGAGAAGTCGTCAGCATGGATACGGATAGCCAACAGCTCGATCCAGGGGTCAAAGATGATATTTCCGAAGTCGGAGAAACACCGAGTATTGCACTCGCCGATGAAAGCGCCTCCCTTGACGCGGCTGGAGGCAGTGGGGAAGAAAACAATCTGGACGCATTTGATATCTCGACAGGCAGTGGAGCTGATTATAGCGCCGCAAATGAGGATCTTGGTCAATTTACGGTCAGTGACGTCGATCCGGGCATGGACGAAATCCCGCCCATGGACGGACTTGACGTTACACCTGAGGAAGGGTCGTTACCGGAACCCGAAGATGCCGGGTTAGGGGTTGATGATGCAGTAATCCCGGAAGACATCCAGGATCCCGCCCCTGTTCAGGATGAGGTGATTGCAGCCTGAACCAAACCCGGTTGATGTCTGGAAGACAACCAAAATATGGTTTCCCGTGACAATTCAATATTTTTCGCATAATATGGTGTAATTAGGAGAATACGACAGCTTGTTTCGGGGATCATTCCGGTTTTTCCCGAAACAGGCTGCTTATTATGTAATAACGAACCCGATACTCACAGATACAGGATCAGGCTGAACAATATTCTCATGTATAGTCTTCGGCATTCCCCGCCATACAGCCTGCTGTTCATCCTGAAATTGCCCGCGAAGTACTGCCGATCCTGGTTATTTTCATTTTTTTTCGTGGCCGGGACGTTAAAAAATCTGGTCCAGCCATGCTGGGTTATCTCTTTTTTCTTTGCATCCTTCTTGATTGGCGGCCCGGCTCTTTGTGAAGAAAACCCGCTTCTCCTCCTGTATGCTCAAAGTTCAGCTACCGCCCCGGCACAAAATTCCCCACCAAAAGATGACCGAATCTTAACAAAAGAGGATAATCCGGAAAAAATCGTCCAGGACTTTACAGCAGCATCCGACGCCACCGTGGAAACAGAAGAAATTATAGAGATATATAATGAACTGTTTCAGGTTACCTATGCTGCAGCTCCGGACATTCGTATTGCCCGGGCCCGGAAAAAACAAAAAAGTTCCGAACGCCACACCGCCTGGGCCAAACGGTTGGCACCAGCCGTTAATGCAAGATTATCGCAGATGCATGAGTTCAACATGGACTCCGGCACGGCAACAGCTAACAACAATACACGGACAGTTCCACCATCTCAGTACACTGACGGGGAAGATTATCAGGACTGGGGATTTATTCTTGACCTGCCGGTCTATCGGCGGCCGTTATCGCTCCAGGTTGATATTGCCAGAGCCGAAGAAGATCTGGCCGATAACAATCTCACTATCAAGACCCAGGAGCTTGATCTGCGCCTGCGTGAGCTGCTCGGCAACTACCTCACCGCCTCCTATCGATTACTCAACCTTCGAAACTCCGTCCAGTTGTACAGGGAGCATGTTGACAAGATATACCGCGGTTATGAGTTGCGCGACCAGACAAGGCTGCAGCTGCTTCGGGCCCAGGCAAACCTCAAGGAACTCGAAGCCCGTCGTGACCTGGACGAACATCAACGCGATGCTGTCTTTCGTGAGCTCCTTGATTATACGGGGCTGCAGGCGGACAACCGGATCTTCCTTCGTTTGCACACTCTATTAACCGACGAACTCTCCGCCGCCGGCTGCATCAACTCTCTTGCCGACCTGGAGCAGAGTTATCCAAAAATTCAGCATTTTGTTGAATCGGCGGCTGATGCTGATCTTCGCCAGTATTTTCTTGAACACAGTCTGCTCTATCAAAAGATACGATTTGAACGAAATCTTGCTGATAACCAGGCCCTGACCTATACCCAAAATGAGTGGCCCGGCCTGAGTGTACGAGGGTTGTACGACCGCCGGGACGATACCCAGTTCAGTAAATTCAACGGTGAAGGTTCTCTAGCCCTTGTCTTCTCCGTACCCCTCTTCACAGGGGGAACCATTTTCAGCAACACCAGGACAAAAACCATGGCGTTGCACATTGCCGATGTCACCCAGTTCGCCGATCTTCGGGCAACGGTTCACGCCCTGGAAAACAACCGTAAACTTATTGAAAGCCTGGACAAAGTCTATACAACCCAACAAATTCACCTGCAGCAGCAACGTGAAATCGTCATCCTTTCTCTGAAGTCCTATGCCATCAAACAGACTTCCATGCAGGATCTCCTGACCTCACAGAACCGACTGATTGATGCAAAAAATGCCCTGATGGAAACTACAAATAAACTTGGGGCTCTTTATCGACAATTCGCCTGGCAGCTGGGTACGCCCTATCCGGTTCCCGAAGTCGACTTGCCACCTGTAGAAAACTGAGCTCCCCGTCATCGACAAAACAAAAAAGCCTTCCCTCGGCCATCGGCCCTGGGAAGGCTTTTTTGTTTAAGCATGGTGCCCGGGAGCGATCAGGCAGCGTTCCACTTCAGATGGGCCACCTTGCGGGGTTTCTCGGTTTCGATCTTCCGGGGAACAAAGCCGTTGGACATGAATGCCGTACACTGCTTGCGCTTTTCAAACGGGCAGTCGGTTATATTC
>JAJRQC010000037.1 GCA_024280455.1 Deltaproteobacteria bacterium
CTACTGTGTCAACTCCTGACGATAACATTTGTATTCTCCTATCGTTGTGTTTATACTGGAGAACATAAAGGCACGGCCTGCGCTTAACGTCAGAAATTCACCCTCACTTTCTGATGAAGAATTATAGTCTATGACACCTATTCTCCCTCTGTTCTTTTCTCACCTGACAAATTCATCAGGTATCAGATTTTTTCATTCTGTGCCCTGGCTTTACTTGAATTTCAATACAAAATGACTCAATCTGCTGCTCTTTGGCTTGATCAATATACGTATTCATCTCGGCAAGGTGAATCTCCTGCAATGCTTCAACCGTATTGCCGAATTTGCAGTCAAAATCCCAATAATCGACGCCCTTCGGCAGTGCTTTTTTACGCTCTCGTTTAACGTATTTTTTAACATCGTGTTTTACACCTTCCACCAGTCTATCGACTTTAATCTTCGGGTGGGTCAATTTGTAAATTTTTCTCATTTTTATCCTTTTAAACCTTTTAAACCTTTTAAGCCTTTTAAAATATGAAAAAATCCTTCAAGTGTCATTCACTTCTTCATAAATGTAATACAGTCGTATTACAGAATCCTGACAAATGGTCAAGAAGGATGATCCTTGTTGGTCAGAAAATAGGTAGGGTCAAGCTTACCATTAATATTTCTATCTCCAAGGTTAATTTTAACCTGGAGAGATGTCCCTTGGCAGGCCTCATTTAAAAACACACATCAATGTTAAGATTATTCTTGAATACGTAATAACCTGTCAATGCTGCCTTCTATTTATTTGTGAAGTTCCATCAGTTCTCCTCCACAGTAATTCAGGCAGGTATTGCACAGCTTCGTAAGGATTTTTTTTACCCTTTGCCCGAAGAAATGGATGTACAAAACGCTTGAACAGTGTACAATAAAAACAGATTTGATTTCACGCACGACGGCAAATAACTAGCCGTTATTTCTATTTTTATCAAAAGAGTTTTTCAGGCAGCCCTTAGGCTGCAGACTCTATTTCCTGTTGAGGAAAACATGCTTTACATTCTGTTGATCTTCCTCAAGATTTTTTTCTGCATTGATATGAGCAAAGATTAGCCGCCCCAGGTGGAATGTACAAAGGCTGTTAACATTTTTTCCTCTCAACCTTGACTTAAAAAGAGCCAACCTTCTTTTATGGCCGAAACTCCTGTACAGGAACTCTCAATGAAAGCGATTCCAGTTTTGCTCTGTTTCATCGTGCTCCTCGCCGGTTGTGGACCGACCAATGTAAACAAACTTGAACGGGCTGCCGACGCAAGCTTCATGAAGCCTGCAGATGTACTTACGCTTGTTGACGGCAACACACTCTTTCTTCAATCTTTTGAAGAAGACTCCTATATATTTTTTGACCACTCCGGCAAGTTGTTTGCCAGGGATATCTATAACAATAAAGACAAAGGCAAATGGGATGTCAGTGAAGAGGGAGAGCTCTGCCTGCGGATGACCAGCTGGTGGTATGGAGACCTGCGCTGCTTTCAGGTTCTTGCCGGAGGCAACGGTATCCACCTTGCCAACACCAGCGGTATTCTTCAATATTCTGCCAAGCAGTATGCCGGTGACCCTAAAAATCTTTATCATGTGACCAAGGGCAAAAAAAAGAGTTATCGCCGTTCGATCCGAAACACAGAGCAGAGACCACAACCTGAAAAAAGGGCCGAGACACTATCCCCTGCCCCTGAAGAGGAAAGCCCGTCCGTGGTTGAGGATTCCCCCGGCTACAGTACACCAACCGAAACAAAAGACTTACGTTCAACAGTTAAGTGGATGGCCCGAGACTGTCCCGGGTGCAACCTTGCAGAGACTAATCTGAAAAAGGCTGATCTTGTCCAGGCCAATCTTGTTGGAGCAAATCTACGCGGGGCGAATTTAAAGATGGCAAACCTGCGTCGTGCCAACCTTGAGGGCGCCAACCTTGAAGGGGCAAACCTTTCATATGCAAACCTGCCCGGTGCAAATCTGAGGAATGCGCATCTTGCCGGGGCAAACCTCAAAGGGGCCAATCTCATCCGTGCCGACCTGACCGGTGCTGATCTGAAAGGCGCAGACTTGACGGACGCATTGCTCGAAAGCGTGCGCGGCCTTAACAAACCGTAATACCGCAGACATTTTTTCCATCCCGGATGCCGCCCTACACCTGAAACCTTACACCTGAAACCTGAAATAATGTCCGCACCTTTTGTTCATCTCCACGTCCATACCCAGTTTTCCATGCTTGACGGGGCAATTCGCCTTGACGATCTTATCAGCCGCAGCCAGGAATTTGACATGCCTGCGGTTGCCGTTACCGACCATGGCGCCATGTATGGTGCTCTGCAGTTTTATGAAAAGGCCTTGAAGGCCGGGATCAAGCCGATAATCGGCTGTGAATTTTACGTCTCCCAGCACGGCCGCCTGATCCATGACAAAACCGCCGGACACAACTTTCACATGGTCCTCCTGGTCATGAACGAAACCGGATATCGCAATCTGATGAAGCTGGCGAGCATTGCCCAGACCGAAGGGTTTTATTATAAACCGCGGATTGACATGGAGACCATTATCGCCCATCAGGAAGGGCTTCTGGCCCTGACCGCATGCCTGCACGGTGAAATCCCCTGGCGCATCAGTCACAATGACCGTGATGGAGCCAGAAAAAAAGCATTGGAGCTGCAAAAAGTTTTTGGCGATCGGCTCTATTTTGAAATTCAGGAAAACGGGATTGCCGAACAAAAAATTGTCAATAAAGGATTGATGGAACTTGGCAATGAACTTGACATTAAGCTGGTCGCCACCAATGACTGTCATTACCTCAACCGTGATGAATCGTATGCCCACGAGGTATTGCTCTCAATTCAGACCGGTAAGACCATTAATGATCCGAAAAGATTCCGATTTTCCACCGATGAGCTCTACTTCAAATCCCCTGAAGAGATGGCCCGGCAGTTCAGTTACTGTCCCGAGGCATTGACCAACACCCTGGAAGTTGCCCAGCGGTGCAATCTGGAGCTGTCGTTTGGGGAAAGCCATTTTCCTATCTTCCCGGTGCCCGAAGGCGAGAGTCTTGACACCCTATTTGAAAAAGCCTGCTGGGACGGACTTGAAACCCGCCTCAACCACCTGCGCGAACTGCAGGAGGTCAGCCCGGAACTGGAAAAACAGTATCGGGACCGGCTGACCATGGAAATCGGAGTTATCAACGAGATGGGCTTTCCTGCCTATTTTTTAATTGTTGCCGATTTCATCGTCTGGGCCAAAAAACAAAAGATTCCGGTCGGGCCCGGCCGTGGCTCCGGTGCCGGCAGCCTGGCCGCATTCTGCATGGCTATTACCGATATCGACCCTATGCCCTATGGACTTATCTTTGAACGCTTTCTCAATGTTGAACGGATGTCCATGCCCGACTTTGATGTCGACTTCTGCAAAGAACGCCGTGATGAAGTAATCGATTATGTCCGCAAACGCTATGGCGGCGATCGGCACGTAGCTCAGATTGTCGCCTATGGTTCCATGAAGGCCCGGGCGGTTCTGCGCGATGTCGGCAGAGTGCTGGAAGTCCCGCTTCCTGCGGTCGACCGGATTGCCAAGCTGGTTCCCGATGAAATGAAAATCACCCTGAAAAAGGCTATTGAAAAAGAGCCGCGTCTTAAAGAGGCGATGAAGGATGATAATATTCGCGAACTGCTCACAGTAGCCCAGACCCTGGAAGGGTTATCCCGCCATAAATCCATCCATGCGGCCGGAGTTGTTATCTCGCCCAAGCCCATGGTCGAATACCTGCCGCTCTGCGTTGGCCCCAACAAAGAGGTCATCACCCAATATGATATGAAGTACACCGAGAAAACCGGACTGATCAAGTTTGATTTTCTCGGCCTCAAGACCCTGACCGTCATTGATCGTGCCCTCAAACTGGTTAAGCAGGACATCGGCATTGAGGTGGACCTGACAAAAGTTCCCATGGATGATCTCAAGACCTATGACCTGCTTTGCCGGGGAGACAGTCTGGGTGTTTTTCAGCTTGAAAGCGACGGCATGCGCGAACTGTTGATCAATATGAAGCCTGAACAGTTCTCCGATCTGATCGCCCTGGTTGCACTGTATCGGCCCGGACCGCTTGACTCCGGCATGGTCAACACCTTTGTTGAAACCAAACATGGTCGTCAGCTCCCGGAATACCCGCTTCCGCAGATCAAATCCGTACTTGAGGAGACCTACGGGGTCATTGTCTACCAGGAACAGGTCATGAAAATAGCCAACATCCTGGCCGGTTACAGTCTTGGCGATGCTGATATCCTCCGCCGGGCCATGGGCAAAAAGATCCCGGAGGTCATGGAGCAGGAACGGGAAAAATTCATGGCCGGGGCGGCAAAAAACGAAATACCTGAAGATAAGGCAAAATATATCTTTGACCTGATGGCCAAGTTTGCCGGCTATGGCTTTAATAAATCCCACTCTGCCGCCTATGCCTTGATCGCCTATCAGACCGCTTATCTCAAGGCCCATTATCCGGCTCAGTTCCTTGCCGCCCTGCTCTCCTGCGACGTCGACAATACCGATAAGGTGGTCAAATACATCAATGAATGCAAGCAGATGGGTATTGCCGTCCTTCCGCCTGACATCAACGAATCATTCGATGACTTCACCGTTATCAACGACCGCATCCGGTTCGGGCTGGCAGCGGTGAAAAACGTGGGTGGAGCAGCACTGGTTTCCATTATTGAGGAACGGGAAAAAAATGATGCCTACAAATCACTTGGTGATTTCTGCAGCCGCATCGACTCTGCACGGGTGAACCGCAAGGTTATCGAAAGCCTGATCAAAGCCGGAGCCCTTGATTCCATGGGCGGCCGACGGACTCAATATATGGAGATTCTGGATCAGGCTCTCGATCAGGCCAAAGCCGTGCAGCGCGACCGGCTCAGCGGCCAAATGAACCTGTTTGCCCTGACCGGACAGGCTGATCAGGAGACAACCGGCAATGCATTAGAACTCCCCGACATTGAGGACTGGCCCGAACTGCAGAGGCTCGCCTATGAAAAGGAAACCGTAGGGTTCTTCCTGACCGGTCATCCTCTTGAATCGGTCATAGATGACATTAATCGTCTGATCGACACCAATATCGACAAGCTGGACTCCTGGCAGGATGGCCAGGCCGTGCGTCTTGGCGGCCTGATCCAACAGGTCAAGGAACATAAATCAAGGAAGGGTGACCGCATGGCCTTTACGGTTCTTGAAGATATGACTTCAAGTGTCGAGGTTATTGTTTTTCCGTCCACTTTTGCCGACTGTTCCCACCTGCTCGGCGGCGAAGAACCGCTTATTGTTCTGGGAACGGTACAGCAGGGAGAGCGAGGGGCTAAAATAATTGCCCAGTCCATTGACCGCCTCGCTGATGCTCTGGAAAAATATACCGAGGCAACCCGTATTCGCCTGCAGGCGAGCAAAACCTCGCGTCAGCACATGGAACAGCTCAAGGAAATGTTTTATACCTTTCACGGCAAAGTCCCGGTTCAACTGACCCTTCATTTTGATGGTCGAGGCGAAGTAGATATTGAAATCCTCAAAGATCTTGCCATCAGGCCGGACCCGGATTTCTTTCAATCCATTACCGGACTCTGCGGGCCGGGCGCCCTGCAGGTTCAAATGAAAAAAACCGAGGTCAAGAAAAGAAAAGGCCACGGCTACGAAAAATACAACCGAAAAACAGAACATTAATAAATAACTGGAGAGCCAGACGGCATGGAGGAAAACACCCCGAAAAGAAATGTCTTTTTCTACCTGTTAGGTGCAATGATTGCCTTCGGGTTATTCATCGGCACGATATTCCCTTTTTTTGCAGAGTATCTTCTGGGAACGGAAAAAGCCCTTTCCACTCAATTTAAGGCCCTCTGTCTCGCTGCCGGCCTGCTGGTCGGTCTGGTCAACTACCTGCTCTTCCATCTGGTTATATCCAGAGAACTTGATCGCATCATCAAGGGGATGTACGAGATCTCAACCAATATCAAGAAGGCCTTGCTGCAACAGATTCATTCCGACAAACCCTGTGAACTTAAAGTTACCAGTCGTGACCGGTTAGGCGAGGTGATTCTCGCCTTCAACAGCATGGGCCACACCATAGATGAACGTCAACGACGTGAGCGCCAGCTTCGCGAGGCCATGAACACCCTGTCCGACAGTGTGGACCTCACCTTTGTCGGACAGGTCATCCTCACCCATATTCCTGCTCCGCCTATCTGGCAGCATGCACTCCTGTATATGTTGATTGAGGGAAACTACCGCTGCATCGCCATGAAAAACGTTAACATCCTTTCGGTGGTCGCAACACTCCGTTCTGAAGATCTCGGCTTTCTCGATGCTATTTCACTTGATCATTTTAAGACCATGGCAATCGAGGATACCTGTTTCAAAACTCTTGAACTTTTTCAATCCGGGACCCCCCACAGACCAACCCACGTAACCATTGCTCCACTGACTGGAGATGAAACCATCATCGGTTTTATCGTCACGGCCTGCCATGAATTTGTTCCTCTGAGCAGCGAACATCAGCAGTGGTGCCGTACTTATTGTGATTATGTTCAGCCGTACTTACGCAATGCCCTGCTACATGCTAAAATAGAAAAGCTTGCCACCATTGATGAATTGAGCCAGATTCTCAACCGACGCGCCGGAATGCATCGCCTTTATAAGGAATATTCCGCAGCGCAGCGCCACAGGATTTCCATTTCACTCATCCTGTTCGACATTGATTACTTTAAAAAAATCAACGACATATGTGGACATCAAACCGGTGATAAGGTTATCAGGGAGCTCTGTCGACGCATGCAGGTAAATCTTCGGGATGAAGATATTCTTTTTCGCTATGGTGGGGAGGAATTTGTCGTTATTCTGCCGCACATTGACCTGACAGGAGCGGCGCTCTGTGCCGAACGAATACGATACTTTATTCATGATAAGCCTTTTTGCATCGGTCAGAATGAACTGCAGGTCCGGATCAGCCTTGGCGTTGTATCCTGGCCCCAGGTACAGGAAGAGGGAATTGAACCCGACGACCTGCTCAATCTTGCCGACAAGGCTTTGTACCTCGCCAAACAGCAGGGCCGTAACCAGGTTGCCGTCCAGACAGATACCCATATCCTGCCCTTTACCCAGTATCTCAACAGTCTGGAAAAAAACGGTACCAGCTAAAACGCGCGGCCGGGCCCTTCCTTGCCGGGATACTGTAATGAACCCTCCCGGCCGTACAGCAAAAAATCAAGCAAAGCAGAGACCGCAGTCCGGACAGGTCGGAGTCGTTGTCGGAAAAGTACAACCGCAGGCAGGACAGGTTGCCTGCTCGGCGTGGGTGTTGAATACTGCACCGGCATGGCTTGTATCATGATCCGACAGGCCGGTGGAACGAATATGTTCTTCTTCCAGCACGGCCATTACATCCTGGATGTCTGCCATGCGGACACGCAGAACAAGATCAGTGCCGCAACATCCCTTGCCGCATCCACTGCCCTCTGTAACAGTCAATGACGGCAGCAATTGAGCGGCCAGCACTTTTTGCAGCTCCTTCATCTGCATAACCGGCCCCTTGCGGATATCCACCAGTTCATCATCCGGGCTGATCTCCATACTGCGCCCGGATCTGGCCTGCTGCTTTTCCTCGACCAGGGCCCGCATGGCCGTCCCGGTCAGCAGCTGCAGATTACAGACAGCGCATACTTCAATTTCCGTTCGATACTCATCCCGGCACCCGGGACAATACTTCAATTCATCTTCAATCCGTAATTCCATGGTAAAAACTCAAAAAAATAAGTAACTGTTCAGCTCCACTCCAATATGGAGCACATCTGAACAGTTACAGTTCATAGTTTAGGGCTAATTGGAGCACGACCTGAATAGTTACAAAAAAATAGTAGGTTAGGTTACAGAATATAACGACTCAGGTCTTCATTTTCAGAGATATCAGAAAGTTGCTGGTGGACATATTCAGGGGTCACCGTAAAAACATCCTGATCACGCTCCGGGGCATCAAACGAAATCTCATCCAGCACCCGCTCCAGGATGGTATGCAGGCGACGGGCACCGATGTCTTCGGTTTTCTGATTGACCTGGACGGCAATCTTTGCCATCTCACGAATAGCGGCTTCCTCAAACTTGAGGGATATCCCCTCGGTCTTAAGAAGAGCGGTGTACTGCTTGAGCAATGCATTCCTGGGTTCGGTCAGAATCCGAAAAAATTCTTTTTCGCCAAGGGCATGAAGCTCAACCCGGATGGGAAAACGTCCCTGAAGCTCAGGAACGAGGTCGGAGGGCTTGCACATATGGAATGCGCCGCTGGCTATAAACAGAATATGATCGGTACGGACCATCCCATACTTGGTGGTAACGGTCGCCCCCTCGACGATGGGCAGCAGATCCCGCTGCACCCCTTCACGGGAGACCTCCGGTCCTCCGGAACCGGATCCGCCCCGTGAGGCGATCTTGTCGATTTCATCAAGAAAGATAATCCCTGACTGCTCGGTTTTACGGATCGCCTTTTCAGTCACGCTTTCCATATCAACCAGCCGCTCGGCCTCTTCTTTTTTCAAAAACTCCAGCGCTTCCGGAACCCGGATTTTCCGTCTCTGTTTTTTCTTTGGAAAAAATTTTGAGAATGCATCCTGCAGGGAAGACTGCATGTCCTCCATACCGGAAGCGGAAAAAACCTCGACCATGGGCGCCGACGAGTGGGCAGTCACGTCCAGTTCCACCAGCCGATCATCAAGTTTTCCCTCTCGGAGCATCTGCCGAAGCTTTTCCCTGGTCGGCTGCTGAGGATTACCGGGTATGCCCGAGGTGACGTCAATACCCTGATAACCCAGCGGGATAATATTCTCATCCGTTGCCTGCGGCTGCGGGACCGGTCGACCGGCTGTGGCCGGCAACAACAGATCTAGGAGACGTTCTTCGGCCATTTTTTCAGCCTTGCCCGCGACGCCCTCTTCCTCTTCTTTAGTGACCATATTGATAGCCAGCTGGGTAAGGTCACGGATCATGGATTCAACATCACGACCGACATAGCCCACTTCGGTGAACTTCGAGGCCTCGACCTTTAAAAAAGGTGACTGGGCCAGATGGGCAAGCCGTCTGGCAATCTCGGTCTTGCCGACGCCTGTCGGGCCGATCATGATAATATTTTTCGGGGCAATTTCTTCACGCAGCGGCGGCTCGACCTGCTGCCTGCGCCAGCGATTACGAAGGGCAATACCTACGGAACGCTTGGCATCGCCCTGGCCAATAATATATCGGTCCAGAGCCTGGACCGTTTCTCGTGGTGTGAGTGAGTTAATTGTATTCATTTATTGTATTCTCCGGGAAAAACACCCGGTTTATTTTTTTCTTTCGGCATTGCCTGCGACCGGCCGACAGGCAAGGCGGCCTGGTTTCAGACCTTTTCAAGAATAATATTATTGTTTGTATAAACACAGATTGATCCGGCAATTTCCATGGCCGCCAGGGCAATGGCTTCGGCATCAAGATCAGCATGCCGCACCAGTGCCGTTGCTGCGGCCTGGGCATAGGGGCCACCGGAACCAATTGCCAGGATACCATCATCGGCCTCGATAACGTCACCAGTACCAGATAATAACAGCGAATGGTCCTTGTCGACAGCAATGAGCATGGCCTCCAGGCGCCGCAGCATCTTGTCCGTACGCCAGTCCTTTGCAAGTTCAACTGCGGCCCGCATCAAGTTACCGTTAAACTGTTCCAGTTTCTGTTCAAGTTTGTCGTACAGTGTCAAGGCATCAGCGGTTGAACCGGCAAACCCGGTAATAACCTTATCATGGTACAGCCGCCTGACCTTGCGGGCCTGGTGTTTGATTATCGTTGGCCCGAAACTGACCTGACCGTCACCGGCGATAACGACGTCTCCCCGGTGTCGGAGAGCAAGGATAGTTGTTGATCGTACTTTTTTCATTTTTCCTCTTGGCCTTCCTGTTGTGGCCTGTTTTTCTGCTGTTGTCCGGCCTGGGGATGAGCCATGTCATAGACCCGCGTCAGATGATCCATATTGACATGGGTATATTTCTGGGTCGTCGACAGGCTGACATGACCAAGCAACTCCTGCACGGTTCGCAGATCTGCACCCATCTCAAGCAAATGGGTGGCAAAAGAATGCCGCAGCCCATGGGGTGTGACTGTTACCTGGATACCAGCACGCCGGCCATACATGCCGACAAACCGTTCCACACTGCGGGCCGTAAGCCTCGAGCCGCGGTTATTTAAAAAAAGAGCCTCCCGTTCAGGCGGATGCCCCCGTTCGATTCGGGCAATAATAAGTGTTTCCCTCTGGGAGAAATACCGATGCAGCGCTTCAGCTGCAGCTCTGCCGAACGGAACTATTCGCTCTTTACGGCCCTTGCCCATCACTGTAACCATACCTGCGTCAAAATCAAGAGCAGAGCAGTTGCAGGCAACCAGCTCGGAGACCCGCATGCCGGTAGCATACAGGAGTTCCATGACCGCCTGATCACGAGAGGCAAAGCTGTCCCGATCATCAGGGGCATCGAGCAGACAGAACACCTCGTCAACCGTCAGAAAGGATGGAATATAGCGAACCAGTTTAGGATTGGCAATACCCTGCAATGGATTTTCATGAATGAGTTTTTCCCGGAGAAGATATCGGAAAAAGGTGCGTAAGGCGGAAAGTTTGCGGGCAACGGAAGCGGCGGAGTTTTTTCCGTGCAGGGAGGCGATAAATCCGCGCAATGTCTTGGTCTGAAACGGATCGCTATTGCCGTTGTTTCGACAATAGCGATAAAGTTCATTGATATCCGAGAGATAGGATTCAACCGTTAACGGAGAATAGCCCCGTTCGACCAGTAACCAGCGCTTAAATGTATCAACAGGGATGGACATTGAAAAACAGTTATTGAAAGCCTCATCATTAAGGTTTAATATAACAGATTACTCTCGAACAGAGAATTTGTAAACAATTGCGGGGCCGTACTTTTTTTTCAGCGCTTGTCGCCTTCCCTGCCTGAACCGTATACATTTGCCAAACCCTGCATTATAAACAGACAGTTACAGGATTAAGGTAAACATTCGGGTTGTTGCTCAGGAATGGCCCTTTTTGATGAACTGTAAATATTTGGAAGTGCCCCAGGTTTGCTCAGGTAGCGAGCCTGTGAGACTCCGAGCCTGCTTGAAAGCTATATTGAGTCATATGCGACCAGATAGCGTAGACTTTGAGCAAGGATCGGGCGAAGAGGTAAGCGAAGACTCCGTGGGGTGCTCGCCGAATATTTACGGATTAAGCCTCTGCAAACCAGAAAATTATGGCAAAAAAAACCTTTGAGAGTGCATTGTCCCGTTTAGAGACAATTACCGATGAACTTGAGGCAGGTGAATTAAGCCTGGAAAAAAGTCTGAAGAAATTCGACGAGGGAATCGCCCTGGTCGAATTCTGCAATCAGAAACTTGAAGAGGCAAAGAACAGGGTTGACCTGTTACTTCAAAAAGACGACGCGCTGACGACAACGCCTTTTGACGAGGAGACCACTTCGGCCTGAGCAGGACAGGTTTCTGCTCTTTAGGGCCTGTAAGTAAATAACATGGCCATCTTGCATCTTATCTTCGGGTCAGATTTGAATGAGGCTCAATCACAAAATCCTCGACGTAGCCCTGCTACGCCTGCGGTTTTGTTCAATCTCCTCATCCAAATCTGACCCAA
>JAJRQC010000001.1 GCA_024280455.1 Deltaproteobacteria bacterium
GATGGGTGCTGGAAATTCGCATAACCACCGGCTGTAACTGTTCAGATGTGCCTGAGATTCAGGTAATCAGGCCAACGAATCTATAGCCCGCCTATGTGAGGCGCCTGATCGCCTGAAGATTGGGTGCAGCTGAACAGTTACCATTTTTGTTTTTATTAGAACTGATACTCGAGACATTCAGACGGGTATTGCTTGACTGAAATAAGCGCAAAGGGTACTACATGCGCTTTACCTAGACAATAAAAAACCCGTCCAACGACAATCACGGACTATCGCCCAGTGAAACTTCTCTATCGCTATATTTTACAGCTGTTTATTAAAAATATTTTCATGTTGATGGCCAGCTTCATTGCCATCTATGTGTTGATCGATTTTTTCGAAAAAATCGACAACTTCATGGAAAAGGGAAAATCCATGGGACTGGTGATCAAATTTTTCCTGCTCAACATTCCCTTTATCCTCGACCAGATGGGTCCTATCTGTATCCTGCTGGCTGGAGTCATCACCCTGGGCGTCCTCAACCACAGCAATGAGCTTATTGCCCTCAAAGCCTGCGGCATTCCCTTAAAAAAGATAACCGCCCCTATCATTGGTGCCGGACTTGCTTTTACCCTGCTTTTTCTTGCCATGTCCCAGTTTGTACTTCCCAAGACGATCTCGGTGACCCACCGGATATGGAACAAGGAGGTCAAGGGCAGAGTTGCGCTGGGCATTTACCGGAACGGCCGCTTTTATTATCGGGGACAGGACGGATTCTATTCCTTTGCCCGACCGGATCTTAAACGAGATAATTTCTACAACTTCTCTTATGCCTCCTGGGATGCCGATTATCGGCTCAGTTCATTGATTGCCGCGGAACGGGCACTCTGGGATGCCGGGACCTGGACCCTGTTCAACGGCCAGGTCCAGACCAGTATTGACCACGAAAAATTCATCTCCGAAACCTTCAGCGATCGAGTCTTTGCCTTTCCGGAGAAACCAGCCGATTTTTTTGTCCCTGAGTATTACTCGAAAGAACTCTCCCTCACCGGCCTCTATCAGGAGGCCCTGCGAAAAAATTCTCCTGAAGAAAAAAACAGGGCCTGGGTCGAATTTTACGGACGAATTTCCTATATTTTGCTGGGCCTGCCTCTGCTGCTGCTGGGGCTGCCCCTGCTGCTCTTTGTCTATCGTTCCTGGGGGAGGGACTTATCCCTGGCCATCCCGGTCAGCTGCGGCATGGCCTTTGCCTGCTGGGGAACCTGGGGCACGCTGCAGTCGCTGGCAAAAGCCGGGTATATCAATCCGCTCCTTGCAGCAGGTTCAATCCATATCTTTGGTATTCTGCTGGGCATAATCCTACTCATGCGGGAAGACAGCTAAGCACGCCGCCTTTTGAGGAACAATGAAAGAAAAAGTCGGTATTGTCGGTATTCCGCCGCTTGAAATCATCAAAGAACTGCACCGTAAAAAGGTCGAGATAATCGATCTGGATGAGCCACAGGTTCAGGCGTCTCTGGAGTTGACGGCAGCCCACCTGCCCCGGGTCTACTGCGCTATCCTGCGGACGGTGATTCTCAATGCCATGCACATTGAACTGGACCGGATCTATATTGATGTAGGGCCGGGTAAATGCGACTGTGCGCTCCATGTCTCTATAATCCTCAAGGACATGCTCTCCATCCCCATTATCCCCACTCGTAATCAGGATATGGAAGGGCTTGGTTTCCCCCTCTGCAGAACCCGGATGCCGCTCCTGGACAAAATGCTCACCATTACTAAAAACGTCCGTTCCATTAACCGAGACGAAGGAAAAAAATATCCTTCCTGCCCCCCGACGGCCGGGTTCTGGGGTGTCCCCCCCAGAGATTTCAACCTGCTGACCCTCTTTCCGGACACCACCCATATCTACGGCTGGACCCGCTGCATGGAAAACAAGACCCCGTCCGATCTCAGCCTTGAATCGCAGATCAACCCGGGAGTGCCGACAGTGTTCTTTGCCCAGTCCTTCTGTGCCAAAACCGCACTGGCCAGACACCTGGCCGATCGGCATCCAAGGGGACTGTACCTTGACTGTGACGTTGCAGCGGGCAGCAGTGCGCGGGCAAAAATAGAGGCTTTTTTTGAGCTCTCGGGCACACCTGTTCTCCGAAAGGAGAAGTCCTGATGCTGCTGGCTGATTTTGGTACATCCTACAGTAAAATTCTGCAAACAGATTCCGGCAAAGACCCGGCCATTGTCGCCACCCGGGATATTGGCCCTGATTTCTGCGCCGATCTGGCCACCGGCCATAATGCAGCCAGACGCAGCGCAAGAAGCATTAATGAACTGACCGCCCTGGCCCGGGGAGGAGAAATTCTGATTGAGGAAGATGATTTTGTTCTGCTCGATTGCGGTAGCCGGGATATCAAATTTATTCGCTACCATCAGGGCCAGGTGGTTGACATGGGCTGGAACGCTGAATGCGGTGCCTCCATGGGATTTACCATCGAAATGCTGGCCACCTATTACAAACTCGATTATTCGGAAATCGCCATCCCGAAAACAGGCTTTTCCATAACCTGCGGTGTTCTCGGCATGAGTCATATCTTTGATGCCGTCATCTCGGGCGCTTCGGAAGCTGAAGCCGTGGCAAAATTTGTCCGCGGTATCGCCCGCAACGCCTATCGCTTTGCCGGCTCCCCTGACCGGTTGTATCTTTCCGGCGGTCTCTGTGACAACCCCTTATTTACCGGCAGTTTCCCCTGCAACATCGTACCACTTGGCAGATTCGTCCTGCTCAAAGGTTTGCTGGCCACTCTGGAATCCGAACAGAACAAAGAGTGATGAACCTGGGCACGGTCTATACCTGCGGCAATGTACCGCTGCGAAAAAATCTCGAAAGGCTGCTGGACGCAAGCGGGCTCGGAGAGCAGGTTCAGGCGACAGAAACCGTATTGATCAAGCCCAATCTGGTCAATGTTCTGCCACCACCGATCACTACCCCGGTTGAACTTATCGCCCATTTGATTGATTACCTGCAGGCAATAACCGCTGCCGAGATCATCATCGGAGAAGGAACAGCTTCCGCCCGACACGACACCTTTCATGTTTTTACAGAACTCGGCTATACGAAAATGGCGGCCGAAAAAGGGGTGCGGTTGCTGGATCTCAACGACGAGGAAACCGTCTGCCGCAGGCGCAAAGAGTGCCTCCGCTGGCCGGAGATGCACCTGCCGAAGATTGTGTACGAGAGTTTTCTGCTCTCAGTCCCGGTCTTGAAGGCTCATACTCTGGCCGGGGTGACCTTGAGCTTGAAAAATATGATGGGACTGGCCCCGCCTGCTCATTATCAGCAGGGAAAAAGCAGCTGGAAAAAAACAGCCTTTCACCGAAAAATCGGACAAGCGGTGGCCGATCTCAACCGCTATCGCCGTCCTGACTTCACCCTGCTTGATGCCGGAGTGGGCATGGTCGAATCCCATCTCCGGGGGGCGACCTGTGAACCGCCGGTGGGCCTTTTGATTACGGGTTCCGACCCAGTGGCAGTTGATAGCCATGGGGCAGGACTTCTCGGTAAAAACTGGCGCAATATTGAATACATCCGTGAGCTGGACGGAGAGCTTGGTCAGGCCGCACCGCTGACCATAATCAGAACCGATTAACGGTCATTTCAACAAGTTGAACAAACCATGGTGGTTGTTGAATGGCATGTTCATACTCAGGGCAACCAGAGGAGGAAAAACAGCTTATTTTTTCTTCTTCTTTTTCTTCTTTAGCGCGGCCTTTTCCTTTGTCAACTGTTTACACTTCTTCTTGATCAGGACCGGACACTTGCTGCAATGCTTCCCCTTTTTCAGGTACTTACCACAACAGCTTTTTTTTACTTTTTTCTTCTTTTTTTTACCCATAACAGACCTCCGAGAATGCAGGCCGGCACGACCTTGCTCGCTTTGCAGGAAGTGTCGGCCTGAAACGATAACAGGCGGTCGCTTGACTTACTCCTTTGCAGGCTCGCCTTCCTTTGCGGGAATGTCAAGCAGTTCCACCTGAAAGATCAGCATGGAACCGGGCTCTATAACCGGTGGCGCACCCCGGTCGCCATAGGCAAGATCAGGCGGCAGGTACAACTCAAAAGTCGAGCCCACATTCATTAACTGCAGGGCCTCCTGCCAGCCGGTAATGACCTGGCCGACCTGAAAAACAGCCGGTTCCTTTCGCTTGTATGAGCTGTCGAATTCCGTTCCGTCAATCAGAGTTCCCTTGTAATGGACTTTCACCATATCATCGACGGCAGGTTTCTTACCCTTACCCTCTTTGATCACCTTATACTGCAGGCCGGACTCAGTGACCTTGACACCCTCTTTCTTCTTGTTTTCAGCAAGAAAGCTGTCTGCGGCTTCACGATTTTTAGTGACCATTTCCACAGTTTTCTGAATCTGCTGTTGCTGCTGTCTGGCGGCAAACTTCTGTTGCACTTCCGCCGCCTCCTCAGGTGTCATCAGAGTCTTTTTTCCAGTATACGAATCCACCATACCCTGCTGAAGAATCTTCAAGTCAAAATCCTCGCCCAGACCCTTGAAATACGAACCTAGATCAAGGCCCATTGCATAGCTGAGCTGCTGTTGTTCAGTTTTCAGCTCCGTAGCCTTTTCCGCAGCAAAGGCTGAACCGGTTACCAGAAATACTCCTATCAGACCAATAACAATCTTTTTCATTTTTACTCCCTGGATTGAACTGACTAAAAACTAGTCATTATTGAGTACACAAAGTATTGGGTACGCAAATGAATAGCTGCCAAAAGCATATGGCTCGAGTTAGAACACGAAAATAGAGCGAACCTCAAGTTTTTTTTTAAGGTTCCCCTGCCTTAATCGAAAATATTCCGACTAATCTCTATAATAACAAGTAGTTATGTGACATTACGGCGGAGCATCAGACCCGGACCTGCTGAAACGAAAATTTGCCGAAAGTGGATACTTTTTACACAGTTGGAGCAGATCAGAGGACAACTAGGGTAATGCCCGGGTTGTTCCTGTTTAAATCGGTGTGCGTTGCAAGGGCCGGAAAACGACGAACCAGTTGACGGCCTGCCCCTGAACGGCTGTTGAAATCCTCGCCGGCAACCACATCGTTTATGCGTCCCTTGTGTTTGTAATAGTGCAGTTGACGACGGGCCTCATCTTTTATTGCCCCGCCCTTACCACTTGAGCCGTAACCGTGGATCAGGGTCAGCACCCGGTAGCCCTGCCGGTGCGATACTTCAAGTTCCGTATCAAGACGCTGCAGCGCCATGGCCACAGTCGGCAGTCCTTTCTCAAGGTTCACAATCCTATGGAGCAGGCCCGATGCCTGGACAACCGGGCACGTGGATACCGTTCCACAGTAAGGGCAGGTGGTTACTCCCGGGCCAAGCTCATTTCCGCACACCTCACAGACAATCATTTTTTTCTGTATCGCACCTGTTCTGAAGCAGCCGGTATCTGTCACTCGGGCCAATTAGCGCCTGCGGACTTCGATGACTTCAGGCATCTGCTGCAGATGCTGCTGCAGCAGGCGGAGATGCTGCAGGTCGGAGACCTCCACCACCACATCGAAAAGGGCGACGTTTTCCGGGGTTGTTCGTGCCTTCAACTCCACGATATCCGCGTCAGCAGCAGAAATAATACCACTGATATCGGCTAAAATATTTCTTTTGTTTTCCGAGCGGATAAACAGCTCCGCCCTGTGCTGCGTTTTACTGGATGCGGACCAGTTCACCGGCAGCCAGCGCTGGGGATCCATGGCCAGCAGGTTGGGGCAGTCCGCCTTATGGATGGAGATCCCGGAGCCGGTGGTGATAAAGCCCATGATCTCGTCACCGGGGACCGGCTTGCAGCACTGACTCACCTTGACCAGCATGTCATCGATGCCTTCAATGTCAAGCCCTTCCTTGGAAACCGCCCGCGCCCTGCTCTCTTCACCGCGTTTGGCTTTCTCCAGCAGTTCCGCCTGTCGCCGTTTTTCTTCCTCCTCCCGGATCTCCTTGGGCTGCATGGCTTTCAGCAGCTGCTGCAGGCTGATTTTTCCCGATCCGACCTTGGCCAGCATATCGTCCAGACTGTTGCAGCGCAGCTTTTTGAGCAATAAACGAATATGGCCGCTTTTTATCAGCTTTTTGAGGGTGACATCGTGCTTTTTCAGCTCACGTTCACAGATCTCCAGTCCGAGCCTGGTTGCCCGCTCATTTCCCTCACGCCGCAACCAATGTCGGATCCTGTTTTTGGCCCGACTGGTCTTGACGATCTGCAGCCAGGCCCGCTTGGGTTGCTGGTTCTTGGCGGTCAGTATTTCTACAATGTCGCCATTTTGGAGCTCATGCTTGAGTTGAACCAGCTGACCATTTACCTTGGCCCCGACACAGGAATCTCCGACCGCTGTGTGGATGGAGTAGGCAAAATCAATCGGGGTTGAGCCCCTGGGCAGTTCCCGTACCTCACCGGTCGGGGTCAGGGCATAGACATCCGGGTGAAACAGCTCACCTCGTACCGACTCCATGAACTCATTGGGATCTTCGACTTCCTGCAAGGTCTTGACCAGCGTCTTGAGATCACGAAACAGACGGGCATCGTTGCTGGTAATTTTCTGCCCTTCCTTGTAGGCCCAGTGGGCGGCGACACCTTCCTGGGCCACCCGGTCCATCTCCTCGGTACGAATCTGAATCTCTATGAAATGGCCCTGCGGCCCGGCCACAGTGGTGTGCAGTGACTGATAGTTGTTCGATTTGGGCGCACTGACAAAGTCTTTGATCCGTCCCGGCACCGGTGTCCAGTCGGCATGCACGATTCCCAGGGCCTCATAGCACTCCTTGACGGTGTGGACGATGATCCGGAAAGCCACCTTGTCATACACCCGCTCAAGGGGAATATCCTGGGCCACCAGTTTTTTATATATGGAGTACAGGTGCTTGGGACGACCGATAATCCGCACCGGGGTAATATTATTCTTCTTCAATTTTTCATAAAGAATAGCAATCAGTTCATCGACATAGGCCTGCCGCTCGGTAAGCGAACTTTCAAGATGGGTCGTCAGATCCTTATATTCGTTCGGAAAGAGATAGGCAAAGGCATGATCTTCAAGTTCCCGCTTCATCCAGTCAATACCGAGTCGACTGGCAAGGGGTGCGTAGAGATCCATGGTCTCCCGGGCCACATGACGGCGGACCTCTTCCGGCGCCGGGTCCAGGGTGACCATGTCCTGCAGGCGATCAGCAAGCCTGACCAGAAGAACACGGATATCCGCTCCCATGGCAAGGAAAAGTTTACGAATATTCTCGGCCTGACTGGCCAACCTGGAATTGTACTGAACATTTGTAATCCTGGTGGCGCCGTCGACAATGTTGGCTACCCCCTGACCGAAATGCTTTTCCAGTTCCGCGATCGTGGCCACGTGCTCCTTCAACACACCATGGAGCAGGCCGGCAATAATGGTCTCACGATCCAGTTTCATAGACGCCAGGGTGGAGGCCACCTCAAGCAGATGCTGGATATACGGATCCCCGCAGGCATGAAACTTGCCGGCATGTCGCTCGCTGACAAACGCGTACGCTTCCGTCAGGGGGACAAGATCGGACTTTTGCAGATAACTTGCGGCTATGGAATAGAGACCCTTGAAATCAGACATAATGTTTTTCTATTTCCTTAGAGAAAACAATCAATCAAACGATTGCTGCAGCTGTTCAAGTTCTTCACGGATCATGGTTGCGATCTGCTTCCCGGCGCTCTCAAAGGGAAGCATCGTTGTTTCACCGGTTGCCCGCAGACGCAACTCCACCATACCGTCCTTTTCATAGACCTTTCCTACCGTCGCCCGATAGGGAATCCCTATCAAATCGGCATCTTTGAACTTGGATCCGGGCCGTTCATCCCGATCATCCAGCAGCACTTCGATGCCTCTGTCCTGCAGATCCCTGTACAGTTGCTCGGCCGCCGAACTGATCGCTTCATTCTTCATACCCAGATTCAGAACAATAACCTGAAAAGGGGCCAGCGGCAGGGGGAAAATAATGCCGTTGTCATCGTGATTCTGCTCAATAGCCGCCGCAACAACCCGGCTGACACCGATACCATAACAGCCCATGACAAAGGGTTTATCAACCCCGTCCTTATCCTGGTAGGTGGCCTTCAAAGCCTCGGAATAGCTGGTGCCAAGTTTAAAAATATGACCGACCTCAATGCCTTCGGTGAACGAAAGCCTGCCGCCGCAGGCTGGACAACCATCTTCGCTGGTAATCTGGCGGAGATCGCCGACCAGCTCGGGGGTGAAATCACGACCCGGGTTGACCCCTCTCAGATGCATTCCCTTTTCATTGGCACCGGCAATCGCATCCGTCATCCGCATGACCTCCTGATCGGCAACCAGCCGGATCTGGATATCAACCGGCCCCATATAGCCAACCGGCAGCTTGGTCAGTTTCCAGACGGTGTCATCGTCGATCGGTTCGACCTCGGCCGCACCCAGCAGATTCTTCAGCTTAACCTCCTGGACCTGACGATCACCGCGGACAAGTACGGCCACCGGTTCGCCATCGGCCAGAAAGACCATGGTCTTGATGATATCAGCCGGAGTCACGTCCAGAAAGTCCGCCACCCGGTCCACCTTTTTCATGCCCGGCGTTTCCACCCGGGTCAGCGCGGCCGTGCCTTCAGCTGCAGAACCGGCTTCCGACAGGGCAACAGCAGCCTTCTCCACATTGGCCGCATACTCGCAGGAGGAACAGATGACAAGGGTGTCCTCACCGGTATCGGCCAGGACCATGAATTCATGGGAAAATGAACCGCCGATGGAGCCGGAATCAGCCTCCACCGCCCGGAAAGAAAGTCCGCAACGCTGAAAGATGCGATGATAGGCCTCTTTCATTATTCGATAACTCTTGCCTGCCGCCTCGTCATCAACATCAAAGGAGTAGGCATCTTTCATGACAAACTCACGCCCGCGCATGAGTCCGAATCTGGGCCTGATCTCGTCGCGGAACTTGGTCTGGACCTGATAGAGGTTGACCGGCAGCTGACGATAGGAATGGAGTTCGCGGCGGGCGATATCGGTTATGACCTCTTCGTGGGTCGGTCCGAGGCAGTAGTCCCGTTGGTGGCGATCCTTGAAACGAAGCAACTCGGCCCCGTACTTCTGCCAGCGTCCGGATTCCTGCCAGAGATCAGCCGGCTGCACCATGGGCATGAGCAGTTCCTGGGCACCGGCCCGGTTCATCTCTTCGCGGACGATGGCGGCAACTTTCTGCATGGCCATCAAGCCAAGGGGCAGATAGGTGTACAGGCCTGATGTCAGTTTTCGAATGCATCCGGCCCGGAGCAGCAGCTGATGACTGATAACCTCGGCCTCGGCCGGGGTCTCCCTGGTGGTGGGTAAAAAAAGTTTTGAGTAACGCATTATTTTTTATTTTTTTTATTTTTTTTAAAAATTATTTTTATTTTTTAAGGTTTAGGGTTCAGGGTTCAGAAGTCGACAAGAATGAAAAAAAATTTGTATTGCCGAGGTTGTTGTTCATATACTTGGTTGGAATACGTCTTGAAATTGGTTTCCTTTTGCAGCAAGACGTTCAATTGTATCATCAGAACGCATTAAAAACAATTCAGTCCGTTCAACGAGTTGAAGATACCAACAGGTCCCGTTTGTCACAGAGCTGCAGACACACGTCTGTTGGTGTCTGCACCGCTCACCCCAATATTTGCGCGATCTTGACCGCATGCCAGGATGATTCCGGAAAAGGCACGCCGACAATACTTCTGGCACATCCGCCCGCCCCGGTCTGGCAGGAGACAATAAACTGTTCCGCCCGTTGCCGATCAGCAGGGCTTGCTTCAATTAAAGACAGGGCTGAAAGACAGTAATAACTGTTTTCCAGAAACGAAGTGGTGCCCGGAAAAAAACCAAAACCGCCATCGCCGTTTTGACAGGCCCGGAGCCAGGCAGTAATGGTCTCAAGCGGCGGTAACGTATCCGGTGTCGGAACCAGCAGAAGAGAATGGAAAACATCCTTGCAGGTGCACTCCGCAAGGTCCAGCGGCATGAGGCGCTCCCTGGCCTCGGCAGTTACCCGTTCAAGCTCCTGCAGATAAAAAAAATTCTCAAAAGTTAACTTCGTATAGACAAACCTGTCCCTGGAAAAAACGGGCACACCCGGAATACGCTGACCGATCCGGTGAAGATAATACCTCAACCTCAGCGGCAGGCGGCTCTGTTCCTCATCATGTTTTCTGCGGATAAAATCGGACAATCGCTGTGCATCTATTCGGGAAAGAAGATCAAGGCCCTTGTCCAACTGCTCCAGAAGACCGAGGATATCCGTTATGTAAAAGGTGTCTTCTATGGTTGCCGGCAGACTCGGAGCGGTTGAAAACCCACCTTCTTCGGTATATCTCTGAAAAAGAAATGCAATCAGTTGATCAACATTTATCCTTGCAAAGATACCCATTTCCCCCCTCTCTCCCTCGGCAATCCTGCCGAAGGCAGCAAGCTTCAGGCTAACCCCGAATCCCTAAACCCTCAACCCTGTTCTTTCTCCATTTTCTTGAGCTCCTCCAGAAAAACCGGCAGCAGTTCTTCTTCAGGCAGTTTCTTCCAGACCTCGCCCTTCTTGAAAATGATCCCGACCCCGACACCGCCGGCAATGCCGATATCCGCTTCTCTGGCCTCACCCGGTCCGTTGACCACACAGCCCATGACCGCAACCTTAATGGTGCTCTTCATGGTCTGCAGGACACGTTCTATCTCTTCGGCCATGGGAAAGAGATCAATCTTGGTCCGGCCGCAGGTAGGACAGGAGATCATCTCCGGCCCTCGTTCACGAATGCGGAGCGAGCGCAGCAGTTCCCAGCCGACTTTTATTTCTTCTTCCGGGTCCCTGGTCAGGGAAATACGAAAGGTATCGCCGATGCCTTCAAAAAGTAAGTTGCCAAGGGCTACACTGGATTTGACCGTCCCGGCAATCAGTCCGCCAGCCTCGGTCACCCCGATGTGGAGGGGATAGTCGGTTTTTTGGGAAAGCTCGCGGTATCCGGCAATGGTGGTCAGGGTATCGGAAGATTTAATAGAGATCTTGATTTCTTCAAAACCCTGTTCTTCCAGGAGACGAACATTTCTGAGTGCCGAATTGATCAGGGAATCCGGTTTCTCCGGGGTCGGGTAGCCGAACTTTTGGAGCAGATCCTTTTCAATGGAGCCGGAGTTGACGCCGACCCGGATCGGTACCCGGTGCAGCTTGGCCGCATCCACCACCCGGGCCAGCATCTCCGGACCGCCGAGGTTGCCGGGATTAATACGAATTGCCTGGGCCCCATGCTCCATGGCGGCCACCGCCAGCCTGGGATCAAAATGGATATCGGCAATCAGAGGGATATTGATCTGCTCCCGAATGAGTTTAATGGCTCCGGCCGCCTCCGGATCGGGCACGGCCACCCGGATGATCTCACAACCGACCTTTTCCAGCCGATGAATCTGGGCCACGGTCGCCTCAACATCGGCGGTATCGGTATTGGTCATCGACTGGACGGCAATGGGGGCATCGCCGCCGATCCCGACCTGACCGACTTTTATTTCTTTTGTTTTCTTTCGCTCAATCATGATTTCTTTTTAATAAAAGCCGGCGTCTGCAGAGACAACATAAAAAAACTATCTACGAGTAATAGCCGGAATCACAGTTTGATACAGACGACCCCAAATATCACGCCTGTTGGTACTATACGAATTTCAGTCCTTAGATTTAATGCGTAAATTTATCTCGGCTTCCGAGGCCCGGACGTACAGGGGTGTGGCGGTGACCGGATCAAGAATTTCTCCCCGATCGACAAACTCAGCGGCGAGAAAACCCACCCGGGCCGCTCTTGGACTACCCAGGGCTGCCGAAATCAGCTGCACATCCGGAACCTGAGCAAAAAGCTCATGATATTCATCCACTCCCGGCCCGGCCAGGATGGAGGGTTCGGAAATATTTTTCACCAGCAGATCCGGACGAATTGCCAGGGCCGGAGAGACCTGTTCAGGCCTGCCCCCAGGCCCCGGCCGGTAACAGGCCGCATAGACCTCCTGTTTTCGGGCATCAAGCAGGCACCAGAGCGGCCGGTCGATAACCGGGCAGGAAAGAGCCAGCCCGTCAAGGGTCGGCACCCCGATCAGCGGGAGATCGGCGGCAAGGGCGATGCCCTTGGCTGCGGCCATACCGATACGGAGGCCGGTAAAAGAGCCGGGGCCAAGACTGACCGCAATACCGTCCACCTCCGTCCAGCCCAATCCTGCCCCCTTCATGACCCAGTCGACGGAGCCCAGAAGCTGTCTGGAATGGGTCTTCTCAGGCTGGGCAATGGCCTCGGCCAGCAGGCGGCCGTTAACCACCCCCCCGCGGGTAAGCGCAACAGAGCCGCAGCCGGTTGCAGTCTCTATGGAGAGAATCAGGAGCCCATCCACCGCTGCACAACCCTGAGAATATCATTGTAAAAAACAAACAACATCAGGCTTCCCAACAGGGCGATTCCCGCCTTCTGACTTATCTCCATGACCCGGTCGGACAGGGGTTTACGGCGAATGGCCTCCACCGACAGGAAAACCAGGTGACCGCCGTCAAGAACCGGGATCGGCAACAGGTTCAAAATACCCAGATTCACGCTCAGCAGCCCCATGAAATAGAGCAGGTTCATCCAGCCCGCTTCCAGCTGCTGACCGGCGATCTCGGCAATCCGGATCGGGCCGCCGAGCTCGGTAGCCGGAATCACCCGCTGCACAATTTTGACGATTCCCATAATCGTAAGATAGATGAGGTTCCAGGTTTGAATAAAGGCTGCTTTGGCCGATTCAACAATTCCGACCGCCCGGTAGTCTACCTCATCGCTGCGGGTAATCCCAAGGAGATAGCGTTCACCCACGTCTTCGCCGAAAAGATTTTTTATTTTTTCCATGACCGGAACGGCCTTGATCTTCATCCTGGTGCCGTCCCGGTTTATAACAAGCTCAACTTCCTGGCCGCCGCTGTTTTTTATCATTTCAGAGACCTGTATCCACGAGGTCGTTTCCTGGCCGTCGATGGACAGGATAACATCGTTGATCTGCAGCCCGGCTTTCTCGGCCGCGGATCCTGGCGAGACCTGACCGACCAGGGTGTTGTCCACCGGCTCGGGCAGACCGGCAATACTGAATATGGCAAAAAATAACAGGACCGCAAACAACAGATTAAAAAGCGGACCGCCGAAAACGATCCCGAAACGCTGCCAGACCGGTTTATGGGAAAAAGATATCGTTTTATCTTCCTCGGAAACTTCTTCCCCCTGCTGCTCGCCGAACATCTTGACGTAGCCCCCTAAGGGGAAGGCGGAGATCAGATACTCAGTGTCACCCCATTTCCGGCCGATCAGCTTGTTGCCGAAGCCAAGGGAAAACTTGAGGACTCGAACGCCGAAGATCTTGGCAAAAAGAAAATGGCCGAACTCATGAACAAAGATGAGAACGCCGAGAACAAGGATAAATGAGAGAAGTGAATTCATGTTTTTTCAATATAATAGAAGTAATAGATTAGCGTGCGCGGAAAGCGACTTCCTGCTCGGCAAGTGTACGTGCTTTGCGATCGGCGGCAAGAATCTCCTGCAGATCCAGGTCGTCACCCGCCTCAATAGCGGACAGGGCAACTGCAACTGTAGCCGTAATATCGGTAAAACCGATCCGCTCATCTAGAAAGGCCGCAACCGCGACCTCGTTGGCGGCATTGAGGACAGCCGGTTTCACTCCGCCCTCTTCCAGGGCATCAAAGGCCATCTGCAGAGCGGGAAAACGCGCATAATCGGGTTTCTCAAAACTCAGTTTCCCGCATTGGGAAAGACTCAACCGTGACAGTTCAAGATTCAGCCGTTCAGGATAGGCGAGTGCATAGGCTATGGGAATACGCATATCGGGAATGCCGAGCTGGGCCACAACCGAACCATCGATATATTCAACCAGGGAGTGGACAATGGACTCGGGATGAACCACGACCCGGATGCGGTCTGCATTGACATCAAAAAGCCAGCGGGCCTCGATAACCTCAAGCCCCTTATTCATCAGGGTGGCGGAATCAATAGAAATTTTCCGTCCCATGTCCCAGTTCGGATGGGCCAGGGCCTGTACAGGTGTAATGTCTGCAAATGCTTCCGACTCAAGAGTGCGAAAGGGTCCGCCGGAAGCGGTGAGCAGGATCTTGGCCACGTCCTGCTTTCTTCCGGCCTCAAGGGCCTGAAAAATCGCACTGTGCTCAGAGTCAATCGGCAGCAGCCGGACCCCGTTGTCGTGGACCGCCTGCATGATCAACCGGCCGGCCATGACCAAAGTTTCTTTATTGGCAAGCCCTATATCCTTACCGGCCCGGATCGCTTCAAGAGTCGGCATCAGGCCGACCGCCCCGACAACGGCGGAGACCACCATATCCGCCTCTTCGACCGTGGCAACTTTTTGATTGCCCTCATCGCCGGAGAAAATTTGGCCACGATAGTCGGGCCCGAGTTTTTCAACCAGCGGTGCAACCAGAACCGCATCCCCGACACTGACACACGAGGGCTTAAACTCCTGGACCTGCTGGGCCAGCAGGTCAATATTTGTCCCGGCTGCCAGCCCGCAGACTTGGAAACGGTCGCTGAACTGGCGGATAACGGCCAGAGTATTACGGCCGATTGAGCCGGTGGAACCAAGCAGAGAGATATGTTTCATGCCAATACTCTGAAGTAGTGCAGATAATAGAAAACCGGGGCCGTCAGCAGCAGGCTGTCCACCCGATCGAGCAGACCGCCGTGACCGCCGAGCAGAGTTCCGGAGTCTTTGACGTCCATTGAACGTTTAATGACCGATTCGATCAGATCCCCGGCAATACCAATAATCACCAGAACGACGGCAATCAGACCGATTTCAATTACCGAAGGAGTTGTCGGCAGAATTAGACTGACGACCTCGGCGGTGAGAATTCCCGCGATAATACCGCCGACACCACCGGCCACTGTCTTGCCCGGGCTGATGGCGGGACAGAGCTTTTTCCGGCCGAATGCCCGCCCGGCATAGTAGGCCCCGGTATCGGACCCCGCCGTCATCGCCGTCAGGACAATCACCCAGTAAGCTCCGTCGGGAAGGGCGTGCAGCAGGACAAGATGGGCCGTACATAAACCGACATACAGAATCCCGAGGCCGCCGATACTTAAGAAACGAAAGACATCGTCAATCCTGGAATAGAGACGGAGAACAAGAAACACCAGGCCGAGCAGACCGGCAATCAGACCGGCCATGACCGCTTCCGTGGTTTTAAAATACGAGGCCAGGACGGGAAAAGAGGCGATGAGAATAAGCGTCCAGAATGGGAAGCCGCTCAGCTTTCGGTCCGTCATCCGAAAATATTCATAGAGGCCCACACCCGAACCGATGACAATAACCGACCAGAAGAGGAGAAACGGGCCGAACAACAGGAGAAGCAGCCAGGCGGCCGCCATGATAAGCCCAGGTATAACCCGTTCCATATCAGTCAGCCCGTGTTGAGCTGAGCACCGGTTTTGCCGAAACGACGCTGCTTACGGCCATAGGCGGCAACGGCCTCAAGCAGTTGGTCCTTTCTGAAATCCGGCCACTTGGTCTCGGTAAAATAAAGTTCAGCATAGGAAGCCTGCCAGAGAAGAAAATTAGAGAGCCGGTGTTCGCCACCGGTGCGGATCAACAGATCAGGATCCGGCTGACCCGCGGTGTCAAGCAGGTTGGTGAGCATATCCTCGGACAGGGACCGGTAGTCCAGTTCTCCATCAACACACTGTTTTGCCAGTTGCCGAACCGCCCGCATCATCTCGTTGCGGCCGCCATAGCTCAAGGCCAGGTTCAGGGTCATACCTGAACAGTCGGCAGTCTCCTCCATCACCGTGCCGAGCACTCTTCGGACGTCGACGGGCAGCCGTTCCCGCTGTCCCAGACAGAAGAGGCGGATATCATTTTTCAGCATGGTGCGAAGTTCCGATTCCAGATAGGTTCGGAGCAGCTTCATCAGGCCGGTGACTTCGGTGGGTGGCCGCTGCCAGTTTTCGGTGGAAAAGGCATACAGGGTCAGGTGGCGAACCCCTATATCTCTGGCTGTTTCAACGACTGCGCGGACCGAATCAACCCCGGCCTTGTGCCCTGCCAGCCGCGGTTTATTCCGTTCTTCCGCCCACCTGCCGTTGCCGTCCATAATAATGGCAACATGGGTCGGAACAAGGCGAATATCAAAAGATGTAGTCTCGTCCATGAAAACGTAAATACAGTCAGAGAGCCTACACCTCCATGACTTCCTTCTCCTTATTGGCGGTTATTTCATCAAGCTGCTTGATAAAATCATCGGTCGCCTTTTGCGCTTCTTCCTGAAGACGGAACATATCATCTTCAGATATCTCCTTGTCTTTTTTCTGTTTTTTAAACAGATCATTGCCGTCCCGGCGGACATTGCGGATAGCAACCTTGAATTCCTCGCCTATTTTCTTGACCTGTTTGACCAGCTCCCTGCGACGATCCTCGGTCAGAGGCGGAATATTCAAGCGGATGACATTGCCGTCATTGGCAGGGGTCAACCCTAAAGAAGAGGAAAGGATCGCCTTTTCAATCGGCGCAATCATCTGCGGATCCCAGGGTTTGATGGCAATCATACTCGACTCAGGGATAGTCAGTGTTCCAACCTGATCCATGGGTAACATAGAACCATAGGCATCAACCTTGATGCCGTCGAGCAAGGCAAGGGAGGCGCGACCGGTTCTGATCTTGGTCAGTTCACGCTTATAGGCATCCACACTCCCCTGCATCTTTTCCTTGAGTTCTTCTACCTGTTCACTGCTCATGATGTCCTCCTTAGGATTTCCTCAACCATTTAAACCAAACTACCAGACAGAACTTTTCTTTATTTTCCATCGCCTTGGAGCCCTGGACCGGCATGGTTATTCCAGGCCCTGCTGGCAGAATCTCTTATCCGCTGATCAGCGTACCGATATCTTCTCCTGCAGCTGCCCTGGCAATATTACCGGGTTCTTTCATGTTAAAGACAAAAATCGGCAGATCATTGTCCCTGGCAAGAGAAATACCTGCGGCATCCATGACCCGCAGGTCATCCTGCAGCACCCGCGTATAGCTCAAACGGTCAAATCGGACTGCGCTTTCATCTTTTTCAGGATCGCGGTCATAGACCCCGTCCACCCGGGTTGCCTTCATGATGACATCGGCCTGAATCTCCAGGGCCCGCAGCACGCCTGCGGTATCGGTTGTGAAAAACGGATTACCGGTACCGGCGGCGAAGATGACCACCCGTTGCTGCTCCAGATGACGCAGTGCCTCGGCCCGGACATAGGGTTCACAGACATTGCGCATGCTAATTGCCGACATGACCCGGGCGGATATACCGCATTTTTCCAGGCCGTCCTGCATGGCAAGAGAATTTATGACCGTGGCAAGCATGCCCATGTTATCAGCCGAACTCCGGTCCATACCGCCGGCGGCACCGGCAACTCCACGAAAAATATTTCCGGCCCCGATGACCAGGGCCAGCTCAACGCCGCGTTCATGGACGGTCTTGATCTCGGAGGCCACAAAACGAATCATCTCAGGGCTGATGCCGTAGGTTCCCGCACCCATCAGGGCTTCACCGCTGATCTTCAAAAGAATGCGTCTAAACTTCATTCAACCTCCTGAGATGCTTGATCCGTTTTAAAATATGTTTGCCGAGTCAATATCGTGCCCGTTGCAAACGCTTTAGCTTAAGCGCCGATCTGAAAACGGGAAAAACGCTTGATGGAGATATTCTCACCCATCTTTGCCACCAGCTCGTTGAGCAGGTCCTGGATACTGAGATCGGGATTCTTGACATACTTCTGTTCCATCAGGCAGATCTCGGAAAGGTATTTTTCAATCTTGCCGGTAACGATCTTTTCAACGATATTTTCTGGCTTACCGGATTCCAGGGCCTGGGCGGTATAAATCTCTTTTTCCCGCTCCACCATCTCGGCCGGCACATCGTCCCGACCAACGGAAACTGGATTTACGGCCGCAATGTGCATGGCTATATCGCGGGCAAACTCTTTAAAACCGTCGGTTTTGGCAACAAAATCAGTTTCACAGCCGACCTCGACCATGACTCCGAGCTTACCGCCGCCGTGAATATAACACTCAACCACGCCTTCACTGGTCACCCGGTCCGCTCGCTTGGCAGCGACGGCAAGACCTTTCTGCCGTAGATGGTCCACGGCTTTCTCCATATCACCCTCTGTCTCTCCCAGGGCTTTTTTGCAGTCCATCATACCGGCATTGGTCTTATCACGCAGCTCTTTGACCATCTGGGCTGTAATCTTCACGATTGCAATCTCCTTTCTACTGTTAACAAATCATAAACAGAATGTTTTATCTTCTCGACTTTCCGTAAATTCTATTTCTTTTCGGGCAATACACCCGTTATCAGCACAGAAGAAGGGGCTAAAAAGCCCCTTCCAGTACAACACAGTTTTCGCTGAGCAGGCAGAACTATTCGGTAGTCTTCTCTGCTGTTGCCACAACATCCTCAATCTTCTCTGCTGTTGCCACAACATCCTCAATCTTCTCTGCTGTTGCCACAACATCCTCAGTCTTCTCTGTCGTTGCCGCAGTATCTTCACTTTTCTCTGCAACCGGCTCCTGACCACCCATGGCAGCCTCGAGTTCCTCGACATCGACATCGACATCCGGCTCAGCACCACTCTTGGCTTTGCCTTCCTTAACAGCCTCGGCTATCAATGAGGAAATCAGCTTGATGGCACGAATAGCATCATCGTTGCCGGGAATAATATAGTCGATTCCATCGGGATCACAGTTGGTATCGGTGAGGGCAACTACTGGAATTCCCAGTTTATTTGCCTCACTCACGGCAATTTCTTCTTTTTTCGGATCAACAACAAACAACACATCGGGCAGGCTTCTCATATTTTTGATTCCGCCGATATTCCGATCAAGTTTGATGCGCTCTTTTTCCATCAGCAGGATCTCTTTTTTCGGAAAGCGGTTGATCGACCCGTCCTCCTGCATGGCTTCAATCTTTTTCAAACGGTCAACAGAGTTTTTGATGGTCTGAAAGTTCGTCATCATACCACCAAGCCAGCGATGGTTGACAAAATACATGCCGCAGTGCTCGGCCTGTTCGCGGATATGGGCCTGGGCCTGACGCTTGGTGCCGACAAACAGCACGGTTCCGTCGTTGGCTATTACGTCGACGATATAGGCGTAGGCCCGGCGGAACATCTTCATGGTTACATCGAGGTTGACGATATAAATCCCGTTGCGGGGCCCATAGATATAGGGTTTCATCTTCGGGTTCCATCGCCTTGTCTGATGGCCGAAATGCAGGCCGGCCTCAAGCATCTGTCGCATTGTTACGTTTGCCATAAACTTCTCCTGTTTTTGGTTTTTCCTCCATCCCTGTATCCAATCCGCAGAGCGGACACCAAAGGATTAATGCGGGATGTGTGTAGTACATTAAGCTCTCCGACACCATGCCGAAGGCCATTTAAACATAAAACTTTCTTAATACCACGTTGTCTCGTTGTTTTCAAGCAGATCAAATGAAAAATTGCGGCCAAGCCATTGCCTGCCTGTGCAATAGGGAACTTTGGTCGAAAATGAACAAGGGGCTGCTTTGACTTTGAACGATGTGGATGCAAGAGTAGAACAACCGATGATGTTTTTTTGGGTTTTCATACCGCCAAGAGGGCTACCGGCTGCTGCCGGTCGGCAAAATGAAATTACCGCGGTGTTAAGGTCCGACGATCTCCTAGAGTAAACTGCAGCCATTGAAAGCCGAATTTCAGGAGTTCGGCATCGTCACGTTTAATCCGCCGGCGCTCGTCCTTGCTTAATCGAAAACCGGACAACAGGTTGTGGCGACTGACGTAGGAACGAAATTCATCCAGGTTATAGCATGCCATAAAGGCCATCTGCTGGCGATGACCGGCCTCTCCTTCGCCCTGCCACGGGTTGGTGGCAAAAAAAGCATCGACTTCAGCCCAATAATCATTCATCAGGTTATACTCATGAATGAATTGATCCCTTTCCCATTCAGATACCGTGTAGGTCCGTTCTTCCTGATGTCCTTTACAATAGGGGTGATGGGTCATGAAATAATGAACCTGCAGAGACTTTTTCCCGGGCAGTCGTTCAACGGCCCGCTCAAGGGGGTAGGTCCGGCAGGATGAAGGACGATCCTTATAGACCGAGCAGCCGGCCTTTTTTAGAAATGGACAGGGATACCCGTCTTCATCGGCCATATTGAGCATCACTGCAGGAAAATAGGGATGAGAGCCCTCGGCAATCCGGGTATGGCGCTCCATAAAATCACGGGAATGAAGGCCAAGCCTGTTTTTCAACCTGAGCACATCGTACGGATAGAGATACATCTCCACCTTATGGCAACAGACCAGGTAACAGGGGACCTCGGGATGACAGTGAAAATGAAATCGCTCTTGACCAACCGGAGTTCGTCCTTCGGGAATCGGGAATGGATTTTCATGTTCGCTCATCGTTACCCCCATAAAAAAAGGCTGGTCGGTGAATCATCACCGTCCCAGCCTGAAAGTATTAAAAAAAGGTACAGCTATACCATATGACTACTCTTCCTCGTCAACCTCGGGTTCTTCATAGGCTTCTTCGTAGCCGACAAGTTCAATGATGGCCATGGGTGCAGCATCTCCACTCCGGGTACCGGTGCGGATAATTCTGGTATAGCCACCCTGACGATCGGCATACTGTTCGCTCAGATCGTCAAAGAGTTTGGCAACCACGGCCTTGGATCGGATATAGGTCATGGCCTGACGACGGGCATGCAGATCACCACGTTTACCAAGTGTGATCATTTTCTCGGCAACCCTGCGAACTTCTTTAGCCTTAGGTACTGTAGTCACAATTCGTTCATGCTCAAGCAGGGAAGTTACCATATTGCGAAACATAGCCTTCCGGTGTGACGCATTTCGGCCGAGTTTGCGGCCGACTATTTTATGTCTCATTGTCCTGTCCTTCTATCTACACTAAAAATTTGTTCTCTGTCTGTATACCAAAAAAGAGGTCTGGTTTCAGAACAGTTAACCTTCTTCGCCGTTTTCACTCTTTTCTCCGGGAGCTTTCCAACCATCGGCTTTCATGCCGAGGGTCAGTTCATGCTCGGAGAGCAGTGCCTTAATCTCATTGAGTGATTTACGACCAAAATTCTTGGTTTTCAGCATTTCCGCATCGGTCTTCTGAACAAGCTGTCCAATAAATTGAATATCTGCGTTTTTAAGACAGTTTGCAGAACGTACCGACAGCTCAAGATCCTCAACATTTTTATCCAGGAATGGGGGATATTCTACATCATCTCCGTCCCCTTCCACCTTGTCGGGTACCTTGGCTGCTTCTTCATCAAAGTTGATAAAGATAGTCATCTGTTCTTTGAGAATTTTAGCGGCATAGGCAAGTGCATTTTCCGGTCGCACACTGCCGTCAGTCTCGATCTCAATAGTCAGACGATCATAATCCGTACGCTGCCCAACCCGGGCCGAGCTCACAACATACTGAATACGGACAATCGGTGCAAAAACAGAATCAATGGGAATGACGCCGATGGCCTGGCCTTCTTTTTTATTCTGTTCCGCGGTTACGTAACCTTTACCCCAGCACACCTCAAGTTCCGCCCGAAAGGTAGTGTCACCGGTTATAGTGCATATGGGCTGTTCAGGATTCATGACCTCAACATACGCACCACCGTTGATGTCACCTGCGGTAACAACCCCGGTTCCGGTTTTTTCTACAACCACATTGGCTATATCCGGACCATTGAGTTTCAGTCGAACCTGTTTTAGATTAAGAATAATTTCTGCTACGTCTTCATGAATACCGTCAATGGTTGTGAACTCATGAAGTGCATTATCAATCTTTACCGATGTTATCGCAGCTCCCCTGATGGATGAGAGCAGGATTCTACGTAAAGAGTTGCCGATTGTTGCTGCGAATCCACGTTCAAAAGGCTGGCATATGAATTTCCCGTATCGTTCACTATGGGTCTGTTCCGTGACCTCCAAGCGCTCCGGTGAGATGAGTTCATGCCAGTTTTTGTAAAAAGGATTGTCGTCCTGGATTTCCTGTACCATGCAATACCTGATTCTTAAGGTTACTTGGAGTACAATTCTACGATGAGCTGTTCCTGAATCGGCAGGGTGATCTCTTCACGGTTAGGCAATGCCTTGACCGTTCCCTGGAAATTCTGCTGAGCAAGCTCAAGCCAACTTGGGACGCCGCGACGTGCAGCACCCTCAATGTTGTCGATGATTATCTCATTTTTCCGGCTTTTCTCTTTCAGACTGATAACATCGCCGGGCTTAACGAATGCGGAAGGAATATTGACTTTCCTTCCGTTCAAAGTGAAATGATTGTGCCTGATAAGTTGTCGGGCCTGATCTCGTGAGCTGGCAAAACCAAGACGATATACGGTATTGTCAAGACGACGCTCAAGCATGACAAGCAGGTTCTCACCTGTGACCCCTCTTGCCTGATCGGCCATTTGAAAATATCGCTTGAATTGCTTTTCAAGCATACCGTACATATGTTTAACTTTCTGCTTCTCACGAAGCTGAATAGCGTAGTCGGAGACTTTACGGAAACGATTTTGGCCGTGTTGTCCCGGGCTGTAAGCCCTACGTTCAAAAGAGCATTTATCCGAATAACAACGGTCGCCCTTTAAATAAAGTTTCAAATTCTCGCGTCTGCAGGTCCTGCAGGATGCTCCTGTATATCTGGCCAACGTAAATCTCCTTCTCTAATCGGTATCGGTTTTACGCAGCGGACAGTCGTTCTACTGACTGCAACCGTACAATTAAACACGCACCAGCAGCGTGTTATACTCTTCTTCGCTTAGGCGGCTTACAGCCGTTATGCGGAATTGTTGTAACATCAACTATCTTGCTGACTTCAAGTTCGGTGGTGGTCAGTGCACGCAAAGCGGCCTCACGACCAGGGCCAGGCCCCTTTACCCGGACTTCAACTTTGCGAACTCCTTGGTCGCGTGCTTTTGCCACTGCATCACTCAAGGCTTTCTGGGCTGCGAATGGGGTTGATTTACGCGAACCTTTGAAACCGATCACCCCTGCGCTTGACCAGGCAAGTGTGTTACCCTGCCGATCGGCAATTGTAACAACGGTATTGTTGAAGGTTGAATATATAAAGATAATCCCTTCCGGAATATTTTTCTTTTCACGGCGTTTTGAACGAACGCCTTTTACTGCCTTAGCCATACCTGCTCCATTAGTTGAACTAAAACGTTCGAGTGATCTGATTACCTGCGCACTGCTCCACGCCGCGGCCCCTTGCAGGTCCTGGCGTTGGTTTTCGTCCTCTGTCCGCGGCAAGGCAGACTGCGACGATGGCGGCGGCCGCGGTAGCAGCCAAGATCCATCAGTCGTTTGATATCCATGGAGACTTCCCGGCGCCGGTCACCTTCAACGACATAGTCGTTTTCAATGATCTTTCTGATTCGGGTTACATCCTCACCATTAAGATCGTCGCTGTTCATCTGATAAGGGAGATCAGCTTTGTCGAGAATTGCCCGAGCCGTAGTCAGCCCGATTCCGTAAATATAGGTCAAAGCCCGATCCAAATGTTTATTCCGTGGCAAATCCACGCCTGCTATCCGTGCCAAGATATTACTCCTTGTTAAACTGTGAACAGGTGGTTAACCGTGGGGTTATCCCTGTCTTTGTTTATGTTTTTTATTCTTGCAGCTGACACGCACAACACCTTTGCGTTTGAATATCCTGCAGTCACTGCACATTTTTTTCACTGAAGATCGTACCTTCATTGTATTCTCCCCAAGCTGCTGACAGCCTTATTTTTTTCCTTTCCCACCTTTGGATCTAAAGGTGACTCTGCCCCTGGTGAGATCATAGGGAGACAGTTCGACTGTTACCTGATCCCCGGGTAGAATTTTTATATAATGCATGCGCATTTTACCTGATATATGCGCCAACACTTTATGTCCGTTTTCCAGCTCCACGCGAAACATGGCGTTGGGCAACGGCTCTATAATAGTTCCTTCTACCTCAATGGCTTCTTCTTTGGCCATAACACCTTCCGTTAATTAATTTTTGAGCCAAATTTTACATATTATAGTATCCGCTCATTTATTTCAACTCTTTTTGCCGGCACTCAGGATAAAAAGAATTTCCTGTGTGTTCTAAAAAGCTCCTCTTATTTTTTTCGTTCACTCAAGATAACCGGTCCATCGCTTGTAACGGCGACAGAGTGTTCAAAATGGGCGGAGAGTTTTCTATCTGCAGTAACACCAGTCCAGCGGTCTCGGAGTACTTTAACCTTACAGGTGCCTACAGTGACCATTGGCTCAATGGCTACAACCATTCCTTTCTGGATCCGAGGTGATGCCTGCTTCTGGACATAGTTAGGGATCTCGGGTCCCTCGTGCAGGTTCGCTCCGATACCGTGACCGACGAATTGCCTGACCACGGAAAAGCCGTTACCCTCAACATGATTTTGTACGGCCTTTGATATATCAGAGATCCTTTTACCGATTTGAACCTGAGCAATGGCCTTGTACAACGCCTCATTGGTGACCTGAAGTAGCCGTTGTACCTCTTCACTGATTTCACCAACAGCAATTGTGACCGCACTGTCACCAAAAAATCCCTTATACCTGGTGCCGAAATCAACCGAGACAATATCTCCTTCCCGAACCCTGATTTTTCTGGAAGGAATCCCGTGTACAACTTCTTCGTTGAGTGAAACACAAAGGGCTGCAGGATAGCCGCGATAGCCCTTGAACGCAGGCTCAGCGCCATGGTCTCGGCAGTATTCTTCAGCCCAGGTATCGAGTTTCAGCGTAGTCAGACCAGGTCGCATCTCCTGCTTGAGCATGCTGAGCACACCGGCGACTATCTGGTTCGCCTCATACATCACCTGAATCTCTTCAGGAGTTTTGACGGTAATCGCTTTGTCGGGTCCGGCCTCGGTCACAACAACCTCAACGACGCCCCTTGATGCGACCGGCTTTCATGAAGCCGTCATAATTACGCATGACGAGATGAGACTCGATCTGTGAAATAGTATCTATTGCAACACCGACAACGATGAGCAGCGCAGTGCCACCGAAATAAAAGGGTACATTAAATCTGCTGATGAGAAGTGTCGGCATGACACAAACTGCTGAGAGATAAATCGCTCCGACAACCGTCAATCTCGTCAGGACAAAGTCTATGAATTCAGCGGTCTTCTTACCCGGCCTGATCCCAGGAATAAAACCGCCGTTTTTCTTTAAATTTTCAGATACATCATCGGGTTTGAAGGTAACGGCCGTATAGAAGAAGCAGAAAAAGACGATCATCACGATATAGAGAAAGTAATAGTATATGGTCCCCGGCGACAGGGCAGCTGAGGCCCTTTGAACCCAGTCAATCTGTATAAATGAACCGATAGTTGCCGGGAACATCATTATTGACGAGGCAAAAATAGGTGGAATAACCCCTGAAATATTAATCTTCAGGGGCAGGTGTGAAGATTGGCCGCCGTACACTTTACGACCGACAACTCGTTTTGCGTACTGGATGGGAATCCTTCGCTGGGCGGTTTCAACAAAGATGATAAAGGCCACGATCATAACCATCAGAGCCAGCATTATTGGAACAAAAACAACCGCAATCTCACCGGCCTTGACAAGTTGAATGGAGTTGCCGATAGCGGCAGGGGTCCGGGCAACGATACCGGCAAAAATGATCAGAGAGATACCATTGCCGATTCCACGTTCCGTAATCTGCTCACCAAGCCACATGATAAAAGCAGTTCCCGAGGTCAGGGTCAGCACGGTCATCAATTTGAACTGTATACTTGGATCCATCACAATAGCGGCTCCGCCGGGACCACTCATGCCTTCGAGTCCGGAGGCAATAAAAAAACCCTGGATGATGGAAAGTCCGACCGTACTGTAACGGGTATACTGGGTGATTTTACGTCGTCCGGCCTCGCCCTCTTTGGAAAGAGCTTCGAGCTGAGGGATAACAACGGTCAGCAACTGAATGATAATGGATGCCGAGATATACGGCATGATACCGAGGGCAAAAATGGAAAAGTTTTCCAGAGCTCCACCGGAAAACATATTGAACATGCCGAAAAGGGTTCCTGCATTCTGTTGAAAAAAAGCAGCGAGCGCCTCGCCATTTATTCCCGGAGTCGGAATCTGAACCCCCATCCGATAGACAAAAAGCATAAAGAGGGTGAAGATCACCCTCTTTCTCAGTTCCGGAATATTAGCAGCCCTGGCAAGTCCGCTCATTGGCCTACTCCTTTACGGTGCCGCCTGCGGCGGTTATCTTCTCAGCAGCAGCCCGGCTGATCTTGTCCAAATCAACGGTTACGGCCTTGGTGATTTCACCATTGGCCAGAACTTTAATCAGTTCATCCGTTTCTTTGATAAGACCGGCGTCAAGCAGGGCCTGACGGTCAATGACAGCTCCGGCCTCGAATGTGTCGAGAGAGGTCAAGGAAATTATCCGATATTCTTTCTTAAAGATATTGGTAAAACCCCGCTTGGGCAAACGGCGATGCAGAGGCATCTGGCCGCCTTCAAACCCTGGTTTTGCGGTGTAGCCTGACCGTGAACGGGCACCTTTATGACCGCGCCCTGCGGTCTTGCCTAGTCCACTGCCGGAACCGCGACCAACACGTTTCTTGTTGCGACGTGCGCCCTTTTCCGGGGAAAGATTATTCAATTTCAACATGTTTTATTCCTCCACCCGTACAAGATGTTGAACCTTGGCAATCATGCCGCGGATTTCAGGAGTATCCTTCCTGGTAACGGTTTTGTACATCTTGGTTAAGCCGAGGCCGACCAAGGTGGCACGGATTTTCTTTGTGCTGCCGATCCCACTCTTTATCTGGGTAACTGTTAGAGTATCACTCATTTTTTCAACCTGCTTAGTGAATGAAATTTAGATGCTACGCAACCATCTCTTTAACCTTGAGACCACGCAGTCCGGCAATTTGCTCAGCAGAACGCAATCTTCTCAGGCCATTAATGGTTGCCTTAACCAGGTTGTGCGGGTTATTTGAACCCAGACACTTAGTCAGAATATTCTGTACACCGGCAGCCTCAAGGACTGCACGAACTGCACCACCTGCGATAACTCCGGTACCATCGGATGCCGGTTTCAGCATGACGGAACCGGACTTGAATTTGCCGATTATATCATGGGGAATTGAGACATCGGTCAAAGAGACATGCTCCATGTCCTTTCTCGCACGTTCAATACCCTTTCGTATCGCCTCGGGAACCTGATTTGCCTTACCAAGGCCATATCCAACTTTTCCCTTTCCGTCACCAACAACAACTATTGCGCTGAAGCTGAAGCGGCGGCCACCTTTTACAACTTTGGCAACCCGGTTGATAAATACTATTTTTTCAATGAGCTCTTCCTGATTCGCATCTTTAGCTCGTCTAAAATCAGCCAAGAAACACCCCCGTATATTTTCAAGTTCGCTTTAGTTAAAGCTACTCAGTTTCAATTAGAACTTGAGCCCGCCTTCACGAGCACCATCCGACAAGGCTTTAACCCGGCCATGATACAGGTTACCTCCGCGGTCGAAAATAACCTCGGTCATACCTGTGGCAAGGGCTTTTTGAGCAATTAACTCGCCAACCTTTTTCGCCTGTTCACACTTGTTACTTACTTCCGCACCATCATAATCCTTGTCGCCTGAAGAGGCGGAAACCAGTGTCATCTGCTTTTCATCATCAATGATTTGAACAGATATATGACGGTTACTTCGAAAAACCCGCATTCTTGGTTTGTCAGCCGTACCAAAAATATTTTTTCGGATACGCCTGATCCTTTTTCTGCGGGCAGTAAGTTTTTGACTTGTTTTTGCCATGATGCCTTTTTAACCTCTGTTCTCTTATGCTGCAGCGCCGGCCTTACCAACCTTGCGTACAATGTGCTCGTCAAAATAACGAATACCTTTGCCTTTATAGGGCTCGGGTTTACGTATCTGTCTGATCTGTGCTGCGGTCATCCCGACCAGTTCTTTATCAATTCCGGTCAAGGTGATGGTGTTATCCTTGTCCACCTCAATACCAATCCCTTTGGGAATGGTAAAGTCAACCGGATTAGAATATCCGACACTGAGAGTCAAAGTAGAGCTGCTGGCTTTGGCGCGATAGCCGACACCTTCAACCAGAAGTTTCTTCTCAAACCCCTGCTCAACCCCGACAACCATATTGTTGACCAGTGAACGAGTCATACCCCAGAAAGCCATAACCCGTTTTGTTGTTCCCCTTGGGGTACAAACAAGTTCGTCACCTTCCTGGTTTATCTCTATTTCCGGGCGGATATCACGCTCAAGGCTTCCCTTACCGCCTGTAACCTTGATGTGTGTTCCCTGAATTTCAATCTTTACACCGGTCGGAACCGGAATAGGCTGTTTACCAATCCTGGACATTATCTGCCTCCTGTTATCCAAATAGAGCGATTACCAAACCTCACAGAGCAATTCACCGCCAATATTAAGCTCGCGAGCTCTACGGTCTGTAACCACTCCCTGGGAGGTTGAGAGAATACCAACACCAAGACCACTCATCACCTTTGGAATATTGGAACCTTTCTTATACTGTCGAAGACCGGGCTTACTTACTCTGCGAATACCGGTGATAACCTGTTCGCTGTTTGACCCGTATTTCAGATCAACACGCAGCGTTCCCTGAACACCCTGATCAATGATATGATAATCATTGACGTATCCCTCTTCCTTCAACACTTTGGCGACCCCGACCTTCAACTTGGAGAGCGGGATATCGACTGAATCAAATCGAGCCTTTACCCCATTTCTGATTCGGGTGAGCATATCAGCCAGCGGATCACTCATTGACATGAGACTTTACCTCTTTTCAATATTGCGTCAAATACACAAAAAATTCGTGTAGATATAATACAATTCTTCTTGTTTATTACCAACTGGACTTGGTTACCCCGGTAATTTCTCCCTGGGATGCAAGTTTACGAAAACAGAGCCTGCACATACCAAACTTACGTAAATAGGCTCTTGAACGTCCACAAAGTGGACATCTGTTATACGAACGGACCTTGAATTTCGGGGTGCGTCCTGCCTTGGCAATGAGTGATTTTTTTGCCACAGCTTCCTCCTGTGCAATGCAGTAATGCAGTTGCCTTATCTAATGTGGATTAATTCTTTTTAAACGGCATACCTATCAGAGAGAGCAGTTCTTTTCCCTCTTCATCCGTTTTGGCCGATGTAACAATCGTAATATTCAGTCCTCTGATCTTATCAATTTTATCGTAATCGATCTCGGGAAAGATAAGATGTTCGTTTATGCCCATTGAATAATTGCCGTTCCCGTCAAATCCTTTCGGAGAAACCCCGCGAAAGTCACGTACACGCGGTAGAGCTATGTTGACAAGTTTGGACAGAAAATCATACATCCGATCCTGACGCAGTGTAACTCGAGCACCTATAGGCATTCCCTCACGTAATTTAAAGGTTGCAATAGATTTTTTCGCCTTGGTTACAACAGCCTTCTGACAGGCGATAAGGGTCAATTCCTGAGCAGCCTTTTCTACAATCTTAGGATTCTGCACAGCCTCTCCAAGACCCATATTGAGAACGACTTTTTCAACTTTAGGAATGTCCATGACATTCTTGAGGCCAAGTTTCTCCTGCAGCCGGGGCCGCAGATCTTGTTCGTAGTATTCTTTCAGTGATGCCATCCTGTACTCCGTAAACCGAACGTTGAGCTATTTCTTTGAGGTTTCGATGGTTGCACCGCAACTCTTACAAACCCGCACCTTATTTCCGTCTTCAAGAAACTTCTTACCGGTACGTACGGTTTCCGTACATTCCGGGCAAACCAGCATCAAGTTGGAAATATGTATGGATGCCTCGCGATCAATAATCTGACCAGGCTGGGTCGCATCAACGGGTTTCTGATGCTTCTTGATCATATTGATCCGCTCAACCGTCGCGCGATTTTTTTCTTTATCGATCTTCAGGATTTTGCCGACTCGGCCTTTATCCTTTCCGGCGATTACCTCAACCTGATCGTTGGTCCTCAGACTCGTCTGTCCCTGCCGCATATAATGCCTCTTTATTCCCTCGTGTCTCTCTACAACGTAAGTACTTCTGTCTGTAAATCTTACAGTACTTCCGGCGCAAGAGATATAATCTTCATAAAGCCAAGTGAGCGCAACTCACGGGCCACCGGACCAAAAATTCGGGTTCCAACCGGTTCACCGGAACCGGATAATAGAACAGCAGCATTCTCGTCAAAACGCACCGTTGTATCTTCAGGACGTTTGATCTCTTTTTTGGTTCGGACAACAACAGCATCGAGCACGTCACCCTTTTTCACTTTTGCGTGCGGAATTGCTTCTTTCACAGTCACAACAATTACATCGCCGATACTTGCATATCGTCTCCGGGTTCCGCCAAGGACCCTGATACAGAGAACCTTTTTCGCCCCGGAGTTATCGGCGACGTTGAGTATGGTTTCGGTTTGAATCATGCTTTCACCTGAAAAACGTTCAATTTACTGCCGGTTATAAGCCAACTGATTTTAATTTATACTGCACGCTCAAGAATGCTCATCACTCGCCAGCGTTTGTTTTTGGAGAGTGGTCGACATTCTTCAATCAAAACGGTATCACCAATATTGCAAGAATTATCATTATCGTGAGCCATATATTTGACGCGTTTTCTGATATACTTTCCGTATAATTTATGTTTCACTTTACGTTCAACCTGGACAACAACGCTCTTGTCCATATTGTTACTCACTACAGAACCCTGCTGGGTTTTTCTGGTCGTATCACTCATTCTTCAGTTCCAGTGAAGTGTTTCATTGATCAACAGCGTATTGCTATTGACTGGCCTGTTCAGTCCTAATTGTTTGAATTCGAGCTATATTCCGGCGCAACAGAGATAACCGGGCGGGATTTTCAAGTTTGCGGATTCCGTGTTGGAACCTCAACTTAAATAAATCTTCACGAATATCCTGCTCTTTTTTCCGTAAGTCCTCTGGACTCAGTTCACGAAGTTCCTTGGCCTTCATATCGTCGTGCTCCTTGTGATGACCTTTGTCGGAAAGGGGAATTTAAAACTGGCAAGTCGTAATGCCTCCATCGCAAGTTCCTCAGGTACACCCTTGAGCTCATAAATGACTTTGCCCGGGCGAATAGTGGCAACCCAGTACTCAGGCGACCCCTTACCTTTACCCATCCTGGTCTCTGCAGGTTTTTTGGTGATCGGTTTAGCCGGAAAGACTCGTATCCACATTTGACCGCCACGCTTAATATGCCTGTTGATGGCAATACGTCCGGCTTCAATCTGCGCAGCAGTCAATCGACCGCAGCTCATAGCCTTCAGAGCGAAATCACCAAAAGCAAGATCAGAACCGCGTTGAGCAGTGCCACGCATACGGCCTTTATGCTGTTTTCTGTATTTTACCTTTCGTGGACTTAACATTATTTATAACTCCTGTTGGAGCCCTTCAAAACAAAATTCAATAGTATCTTGAATTCAGGGGGCAAATAGTAATTACTGGTTCATGGCCATCTCTGAATCAGAGAGGACTTCACCTTTAAAAATCCAGACCTTAACACCAATGATGCCATAGGTGGTTTTAGCTTCAGCTGTGCCGTAATCAATATCTGCACGAAGAGTATGGAGCGGTACACGTCCTTCTTTGAACCATTCCGTTCTCGACATCTCCGCCCCGCCGAGACGACCGGCACAGGAAATTTTGATTCCCTTGACACCAAAGCGCAGGGCAGAATTAATCGATTTTTTCATGGCCCGGCGAAAGGCAATACGTCGTTCGAGCTGCATGGCGATATTTTCGGCAACAAGTTGCGCGTCGGCTTCCGGTCGGCGAATCTCCTGAATATCTATCAGGCACTCTCGATCAAACTTGCGCTCAAGATCCTTTTTGAGCAGTTCGATTTCCGAGCCTTTCTTACCGATAACTATACCAGGACGAGCAGTGAACAACTTAACCCGAACCTTATTGCCGGTTCGCTCAATAACGATCCGTGCAATTCCGGCATGGTAAAGACGCTTTTTAAGATATTTCCTAATCTGTAGATCCTGATACAGATTAGCTGCATAGTCCTTATTCGCATACCAGATTGATTCCCAAGAGCGGGTTATGCCCAACCGCAATCCAATGGGATTAACTTTTTGTCCCAAGGTTTTCCTCCGTTCCCTCTAACAGTTGATTTCTACACATAGAAAAGTACACCAGGAATGAGTCCAATCAGGACTCATCCACAACCACTGTAATATGGCTGGTTCTCTTTATAATTCGCGTTGCCCGCCCCATAGCCCGAGGACGAAATCTCTTCAGGCTCGGACCGCCATCGATCAGGATAGTTTTGACGTAGAGACTGTCGACGTCAATAGTTTCCATCTGATCGGCATTGGCCACCGCGGATTCAATGACCTTACGTAAGATACGTGCGGCCTTTTTCGGCATGAAACGCAGAGTTGTAATAGCGGTTTCAACATCCATCCCCCGAACGACGTCGGCAACCAGCCGGGTCTTTTGCGGGGAGATACGAATATATTTTGCGACGGCTTTAGTTTCCATCGTAGTGCTCCTTATCTTAACCTTCAGCGATCAGCTTTTACCGACTCTTTCTATCCGAGGCATGCCCGTAATAAGTACGGGTCGGAGAAAATTCTCCGAGCTTATGGCCAACCATATTTTCAGTCACGTACACCGGAATGAACTTCTTACCGTTATGTACGGCAAAGGTCAGTCCAACCATATCCGGAATGATGTCTGATCGTCTCGACCAGGTTTTTATAACCTTGCGAGATCCTGCCTCCTGGGCCAGTTCAACCTTCTTTAAAAGGTGTTCATCAATAAAAGGACCCTTTTTTACGGAACGAGCCATTGTTTTATTCTCCTGATAGTACTAACGCTTGGTAATGATATCGCGATCGGAACCTTTCCGCTTTCTCGTCTTGAATCCTTTGGTAGGTACGCCCCATGGAGTACAGGGATGTCGACCACCGGAACTCTTTCCTTCACCGCCGCCCATTGGGTGATCAACGGGGTTCATGGCAACACCACGAACAGAAGGCCGACGCCCTTTCCAACGGGAGCGTCCCGCCTTACCCAATTTTTCACTGCCGTGCTCTGAGTTGCCTACCGCACCAATACAGGCCCGACATTCTTTACGAAATCTGCGAACCTCACCGGAGGGCAGCTTGACCAGAACAAAGTCATCATCTTTGGCCATTAACTGCGCTGCAGCTCCAGCCGAACGAACCATCTGGGCACCCTTGCCGATTTTCATTTCCACATTATGGATAATGGTACCGAGCGGAATATTGACCATGGGCAGACAGTTACCTGGTTTGATATCAACTTCGGCTCCGGCCATAATGGTATCTCCGACAGCTACATTACTCGGAGCAAGAATATATCGTTTCTCACCGTCACTGTAGGTCAACAGGGCGATGTGTGCTGAACGGTTCGGATCGTATTCGATGGCCGTAACAGTTGCGGTAATTCCGGTCTTGTTTCGTTTCCAATCGATAATACGATATTTTCGTTTATGTCCGCCGCCACGATGTCGTACCGTGATACGGCCATAGTTGTTACGACCACCGCTGCTCTTTAAAGGCGCTACAAGTGATTTTTCAGGTCTCTTTGAAGATATATCCGGGTTGTGTATCGATACCTGATGCCTCTTCCCGGGAGATGTCGGTTTATGTGTCTTGATTGCCATTGTTTTTCCCGTTAACTTATCTCAATACGAGTTTTCCAACCTACCAGATAAAGCGGCCTACAACTCATCAAGAAAATTGATCTCACCCTCTGACAGTGTAATATAGGCTTTCTTCCAATCGCTTGTACGACCCGTGGATTTTGCGCCTACTCTTTTTTGCTTGCCCCGCATGTTCGCAGTTTTGACACTGGCGACCTTGACATCAAACAGGCTTTCAACCGCCTGTTTGATCTCAATCTTGTTTGCGCGCGGATCAACCTTAAAGACTATTGTTCCCTGCAGTTCCTGAAGAGTATTACTTTTTTCAGTCAGGCAAGGGCTCTTAACTACTTCATACAGAACCTTCATACCATCAACCTCTCTTCAAGCTGCGCTATGGATCCCTGAACCAGCATCAGCTTGGAATGTTTCAGGATATCATATACATTCACTCCGGCTACCGGCAGTACTTTATATCCAACAGCATTTCTGGCAGATTTTGCGACAACAGTATTTTCTCCAGCCGTCACAATCAGACAGTCCTTGAACTCAAAATTCTTCATGACCTGGACAAAGTCTTTGGTCCTGATTTCCGCAAGGTTCAGATCGTCAACCACCACCATATTTCCTTCAGTATTACGGGCGGATATTGCCATTTTCAGAGCAAGTCGACGAACCTTTTTGGGCAACTGGTAACTGTAATCTCTGGTCTTGGGACCAAAGGTCACTCCACCGCCGCGCCAGATAGGTGATGTCCGCGATCCTGCTCGTGCACGACCGGTACCCTTCTGACGCCAGGGCTTTGCCCCACCGCCGCGTACTTGACCGCGACTTTTTGTGCAGGCATTACCTGATCGACGATTAGCCCGTTGCATACAGACCACTTCGTGTAATATGGAGGTTTTAATCTCTACATTAAACAGAGCTTCATTAAGCTCAACTTCTCCGACTTTTTCAGCGGAGCTGTTAACAACATCGCAAACTGCCATGTGTTTCTCCTTCAACAGCAGATGGAAATCTATGCTTTTGTATAGATACTGAGTAACCCGTTTTTCGCACCGGGCACGGTCCCCTCAACGAGAAGAACGTTCTCTTCATCCCTGATATCAATAATAGTCAAATTTTTCTGGGTCACAGTGTTGTTTCCCATCCGACCAGGCATTTTCTTTCCCTTGATAACCCGACCGGGATAGGCGGAACAACCAATTGAACCTGGCGCTCTATGAAATCCCGAGCCATGGGATGCCTTACCACCGGCAAATCCATGCCGCTTCATGACCCCCTGAAATCCACGTCCCTTAACTTTACCGGTAATGTCTACCTTATCGCCGACCTGAAGAATCTCGTTAAGATTGATCTCCTGGCCAAGATCGAAAGATTCCGGATCTGCAACCCTGAACTCTCGAACATGGTAGAACCCCTTACCGCCTGAACGTTTGAAATGACCGGCTTCCGGCTTATTCAATCGCGCATCTTTCTTCTCAAGAAAACCAACCTGAATAGCATTATAGCCTTCTTTGGCTTCGGTTTTCTTTTGCAATATGGTACACGGACCCGCTTCAATAACGGTAACAGGAATTGATCGACCATTCTCATTATAGATCCTGGTCATTCCAATCTTTCGTCCAAGTATTCCTTTTGTTTTCGGCATTTGTTTACCTGTAATTCTTCAATTACCCGTTGTGACTCCCTGACCGGCTTTACTCTTGATCAGGGAAGTTTGATCTCCACATCAACGCCGGCAGACAACTCAAGTTTCATCAATGAGTCAATAGTCTGTTGTGTCGGCTCAAGGATATCAAGCAGTCGACGATGGGTACGCATTTCAAACTGCTCACGAGACTTTTTGTTCACATGCGGTGAACGAAGAACCGTATATTTGTTGATGCTGGTCGGCAATGGAATCGGACCGGCAACAGTAGCACCGGTTCGCCTGGCCGTCTCTACGATTTCTTTCGTCGACTGGTCGAGCAGTTTATGATCGTAACCCTTCAACCTGATACGAATTTTATCTGTCGGTATCATTATTTCCCACTTATTCGATAATTTCGCTGATGACGCCGGCGCCAACAGTACGGCCACCTTCGCGAATTGCAAAGCGCAGCCCTTCTTCCATGGCGATAGGGGTGATCAGCTCACCGGTGATGTGAATATTATCACCAGGCATAACCATCTCTACA
>JAJRQC010000002.1 GCA_024280455.1 Deltaproteobacteria bacterium
CCAACATGAAATGGGCGTCCCGGCTGCGGCGCGGTGGTTGCATGGTTGATGGGCGGTGCCCATCCTACGGGAAATATTGGGTTGGTTATTGCCAATCCAGAAACGTAGGTTGGGCACGGCCCAACATAAAATGGGCGTCCCGGCATGCGGCGCGGTGGTTGCATGGTTGATGGGCGGTGCCCATCCTACGGAAATGTTGATGGGCAATGCCCATCCCACGGAGGGAATGGGATACAACACTATGGTTACGTACCGGAGAGCCGACATTCCCGGCGGCACCTATTTTTTTACGGTGGTGACGCATAAATGCCGAAAAATTTTTGCGAGCTCCGAGGCGAGAACCTTTCTCCGGGAAGCCATTGTCGAGGTACGGCAACAACATCCCTTTGCTATTGATGCCTGGGTGCTGCTGCCCGAGCATCTTCATTGCATTTGGACATTGCCGCCTGGAGATCATGATTTTTCCAAACGGTGGGGCCTGATCAAGGCCGGTTTCAGCAGGCGGGCAAAAGGATTGCTCCATGATGAAGCGTTGCTTACAAAGAGCAGGATGAACAAGCGGGAAAGCACGATATGGCAGCGGCGGTTTTGGGAACACGCCATTTGTGATGAGGCGGATTTGCGATCCCATATGGATTATATCCATTATAACCCGGTGAAGCATGGTTTGGTGGAGCAGGTTTGCGATTGGCCATATTCGACCTTTCATCGGTTGGTGGCCGAGGGTATATATCCGCGCCATTGGGGCGCGGAAATGACCCCCCCCAGTGGCACGTTCGGCGAATAACAGGCAGTGGGGGATGCATCCAGGTTGGGCACCGCCCAACACAAAACGGATGCGGCAAGATCCGGCCCGGCGTATGCATGTTGATGGGCGGTGCCCATCCTACGGGTTGTATGAGATGACGGGCATGCCGTGATGTGTAGGTTGGGCATCGCCCAACATAAAACGTGCATGCTAACATCTTAAGTCTTTGCTGCAAAACGGGAATGTACCCGTTGGAGAGTTGATGTGGGTGAAATTGTAATACAGGAATATGAGTCGAAATACCGGGCAAGCTGTATTGAATTATTAGGTGCAACATTTCGCGGGACCAGTAATGAGCAAACGTTTCAGTATCGCTTTGAAGAAAGGTCGACCCCGCCGTTAATAGTTATTGCTTTAGATGGAGAGGAAGTCGTTTCTTTCAACTCCTGGATTCCATGGAAATTCAGGTATGAACAAGAGGAACTTACAGGATTTCAATCCGGCGAATCGGCCACCGGGATGAATCATAGAAGAAAAGGAATATTTGGTAAAATACTACGGTATGCCGATCAGATTGTTGAGGACAAAGACATAGATTTCTTTTTCGGCTTTCCGGGGCCGATGAGTTACAGCATTTTCTTCAAGTCCGGTTATCGACCGATAACAACATCATATTTCAGCCTGAAACTGATACCTCCGTTTAGAAAAAGAGAAAAAAACAGTCCTGCTGCGGCAGGCCCTTGCTCTAGCGAGTACCTGTATCAGAGTGATAAGATAACCCCTGTGTTCGATCAGGGATATTTTTCATGGAGATACTTGAAAAACCCGAAGGAGTATGACATTGTCGAATACCGGGAAAATTCAAGTAAGGCCGTTTTTGTTCTCAGAAAAATGAAATGGAAAAATATTCCTGAACTTGTATTGCTTGACTGTCAGTTAAACAGCTATAACCAGGAATTTATCCGTAAGGCTTTTTCTTATCTGATGAGTATATATGCCGGTAAAGCATTTTTTATGCGGACATATTTTAACGAGAATTCCGACCGGGGAAGGGCGTTAAAGAAGATTTTTAAAATTACGGTAAAAAAGGGCTACGATGTCTTTGTCGTTAAACCGATCTCCGACAAGGTTGATGAAAATATTATATATAATCTGAATAATTGGGATGTCATGCCGCATTGTGTTGACGATATATAGAAAGGTGTGAAATACAGTGAGGCAAGTAACCGCAAGGCTGGTGGGCTGGTGGATCAGCAGGAGTTCAGAGCAGTGTCGCCGGTTGGATAAAAGGCCTCCATTCACAAAAAAACAACGGAACCTGTCGTCATGAAGCGGTGTACATGGAAATTTAAACTTTTTACCCTGCTGACGCTGGGAGTGGTGGCGGTGGCCTGTTATATCTGGGTGTATGCCATCGCCATCCGCAAAGATACGGACTTCCGTTATCGTGCCGCTAGTCTTGCCGAACTGTATATCCCTGCTGAGGCACCAGTTGTCACCGGGTTTCAATTTCCTGGTCGGGGCGAACTGGTGCTTGAAATCTCTCCCCCTCCACTTGCCGATTCAACCTGGATAATCATTACCGATCAGGGGCCTCCGTCTGCGACCACCGGCTCGTACCCGAAAATATCTTTACTGAAAAAAGAACACACCTACAGGCTTCAGCAGAATAACGGGCATGACGATCTCTTGTCCCGGATTGATTTAACAATGCGAGTTGACTACGCACCTCGAGAATTCTATGCCGGCTACAGTGACGCCGTTGGTGACACTTATCGCATTATTTCTTCAACCATTCCTGTGGGAAAGTATCGGAGATATCCACTTGAGACCTTTATAGATGAGGCCTATTCCAGCGACGACAGGCAGGAAGCCCGGAGAATCCTTGACGAAGAAGTCGGTATCCAGAGTAGTGACAGCACAAGGGAAAAGATAGAGAAAATTGGTCTGTTTGTCTTATCCGCACTTGATGATAAACGGGGTGTGCCTGTTCAGGGACTGAGCCAGAAAGCTATGGACGAGTATAAATGCGCTCTTGATGGAACATCCAAAATCTGGTGTGTTCAGTTTGCGAGAATCTACGCATTGTTTGCAAATGTTGCCGAGGTCCCGACCCGGTTTGTTTCCCTGGGCGGCAGGGTCGACGGGGTCGCCCTCAGTGCCCATGGTTTTACTGAAAGCTTTGTTCGGGAAACTGGGCAATGGGTGTATGTGGACCTGTTTTCAAGGGTTTTGCTGGTCTCCAACAGACACGGCAAGCTCTTGAATACGCTTGACCTGTTCATGCTGCAGCAGGCAGGGGTTGAAGAGGGATTATCGGCAGCGGTCTTTAAAAACGGCAGGATACGTCGTGTCCCGTATGCCGAGGTTGCCGATGATATAGCCTATTATTTCAACCGGGACGCCACCTTTATTTTTTCGAGAAAGAAAATTCAGCCGTTGAAGCAATACAGGAGGCTTGAACTGGCGATTAAAATCGTTCTTAACCCCGACCTGTCCTTTTCCTTGAAAAATTCATCCGCCAAACATTTTCTTGCCGTAGGTCTGTTTTATGCGGTTCTGTTTCTTCTCTTCATCTGGCTGTTCCTGTTTGTCCGGATGTTCACCCGCCATCGGTGATCAGCAGCAACCAACCATTTCCGGCAACCTTGATCAGAGGCGTCGCCGGCAGGAACGTCGACCGCTCCTTTAAACCTGAAGAAATAACAACACCTTCTCTTTACCTGTAAGCAATTTTCAGGTAAAGTACGGATCAGGAAAAAGCAGATAGAGCAACTCCCGCTTCCGGGAGTTGCTCTATCTGCTTTTTGACTGTTGAGGGACTGCATACAATAATGGTACAGTACTTTTGTACACGCCATGGGCGGGTGTATTTCCATTGTGTCGCAAATACGAAAACGTCTTGTCAGTGTTGATTTTCCGTGGGCGATGCCCATCCTACATACACATACTCCAATTTGTTGTTTTGTGGTAAGGGTGGGCACCGGCCACCAATGTAAAGCATGGTAAAATCGTACGCTTTTTATGTCTGGCTAATGCAATAAGGCGGAAACATGTATTTTTCAACAAAATGGGAATACATCTGGCCGGGGATAAGACGTTTTTTTAAAATCAGTACAGCTTAGATATCAGCCTGTTTCTCGTAACCGGTTTGTTTCTGACCTTTATTAGAGACAACAAAAAAGCTCTCACTGCAGATAAACCAGCATGGCTGGACGGCACAACAAGCACTGAAAATCAACGACTTGCGTTATGAATACGTAATTTCTCAATAAATAGTGGTATAAAGTTGTAAAAAGTAGGTTGGAGTCTCGTACCTCGCTACCTGGGTTGAGGAACGAAACCCAACATTAGAGGGTATTCTGTTGGGTTTCGTTCCTCAACCCAACCTACACGTTTTGTCATTACCTCGGTTATTGAGAAGTTACAGAAATACTGCGTAATTCGATTTTCGGATAAACCGCCATGCTTTTTCGGCACAACAAACAATGAAAATCAACGACTTACGTTAAAAATACTGCGCAATTCGATTTTCGGATAAACCAGCATGGCTGGACCAGGATTTTCTTAACGTCACAGCCACAATCAACCATGAAAACAACCTGAAAAAATGCAGCCTTGAAGGCAAATTTTTTGGGATGAAAGGTATGTTGCATGAACCTCTTGATTTACGGAGCGACTGAACTGGGCTACATGATAGCCCTGAGGTTGTATCAGGAACACAGCGTTACCCTGATTGACGATCTGGAGAAGTTGCCCGAGAAATTCAACAGCCTTGATATCAGTTTCATCAGCGGCAGTGGCGCCGATGTTGATGCTCTGGAACAGGCGGAAATGAAAAAATGCGGACTGTTTATTGCCTGTTCCGGCCTTGATGAGGCCAATATAGTCGCATGCTGGACCGTAAAAAAGATTGTCGATATTGAGACTATCTGTTTCGTCCGCACCATGGAACTCTACCGAAACCTTTCTTCACCGAAACAGAATCGCTACCAGACCCGCTACGACATTGACACCGTCATCTGGCCGGAGCAACTTCTTACCCAGGATATTTTTCGTATTATATCCGTGCCTGATGCCGTTGATGTGGAATATTTTGCCGAAGGGCGGGCAAAGCTGTTTGAGTACCGGATAAAGGAGGATTCCAAGCTGCGTGACACCAGGGTCATGGACTGCTCCTTTCCAAAAGATGTGCTTATCGTCGGAATCACCCGTGACCAAAACCTTTTTATCCCTGACGGTTCGACTGTGATCCAGGTCGACGACAAGGTTATATTCATGGGCACAGGGGCTGCCCTGGACAACTTGGCCGGGAGTATCTTTCAGACAAAAAACAGTATAAAAACGGCAGTCCTCATCGGCGGGGGCAGCGTTGGGTTCATGCTGGCCCAGAAACTTGAGCAGGCCGGGATAAAGGTGAAGCTCATTGAACACGATAAGGACAGGTGTGTCTTTCTGGCCGATAAACTGAAAAAAAGCCTTATTTTGCATGGCGACGGGACCGACCTGGAATTGCTTGAGGGAGAATACGTCGGCGATGCCGGTGTGATTGTCTGTATCACCAACAATGATGAAAAAAATCTGCTCTGTTCCCTGCTGGTCAAACAACTCGGTTCGGATCGGCGAATTATAACCCGAGTGAGTAACGCCCGGACCGCCCAACTTTTTGAGCGGGTTGGTATTGATGTTGTGGTCTCGCCACGGGAATCAGCGCTTACCGAGCTTCTCAACCGTGTGCAGGCTCGTGATGTGGATATCCTGGCCCTGGTGGAAGGGGGGCAGGGCGAGGTCCTGCGCCTGACCCTGCCGGAGGATTTTCCGAAGACCAGAGTTATTGATCTGAAGTTTGATGTTAAAGCGGTTATCGGTGTGGTTAAACGTGGACGACGTCTCATTGTCCCATGTGGAGAAACCGTTATTCAGGCCGGAGATCAAGTGAAGATATTCACCATGGCAGAGGATGCCGAGGCTGTTAAAAAACTCTTTGCCAGATGAAGATAACCACCATCCTGAATGCTCTGGGGATCATCCTGGTCGCCTTTGGCATAATAATGCTCTTTCCCATAGCCGTTGCCGTAATGGAGCGGGAGTACACCTCGATCCTCCCCTTTATTACCGCTTCGTTAACTTCAGTTACCCTTGGTTTGCTCTTTCAAAAATATGGCGGATTTTCTCGAAATTTTGACGATCTCAAGCGAAACGAGGGCCTGCTGATAGTCTCTCTGGCCTGGGTCGTTACCGCGGCCATGGGAGCCATTCCGTATCTGTTTTACGGCCTGAGTCCCCTTGATGCCTATTTTGAATCCATGTCCGGAATTACGACCACCGGAGCAACCATCCTGGTCGATTTTTCCCTCTATCCTAAAGATTTCTTTTTCTGGCGCGCTCTCAGTCAATGGTTGGGCGGTATGGGAATCATTGTCCTGTTTGTCGCCATTCTGCCGCAGTTTGCGGTGGCCGGAAGGCAGATGTTTTTTGCCGAGGCCCCCGGCCCGACTGAGGAAAAGGTAACGCCGCGCATCACCCATACCGCCAAGGCCCTCTGGCTGGTCTATGTATTTTTGACCGTGCTGGAAGTGATTCTGCTTGTCAGTGCAGGAATGCCTTTTTTTGATGCCGTCTGTAATGCTTTTGCAACCATGGCCGCCGGTGGTTTCTCACCCCACCCTCGTTCCATTATGGGCTATGAAAATTCAGCGGTCATCTGGATCATCACCTGTTTTATGTTCCTGGCCGGTAGCAATTTTGCTCTTCAGTATCGTCTGTTTATACAGCGAAAGCCCCTTGCCATGGTTAACAGCGAGGAGTTTCGTTTCTACAGTATGATCGTGGTGCTGTGTTCCGGAGGGCTCTGGGTTGCCCTTGCTGCCGGCGGAGCGGGAGAGTCCCTGACCTCCCTTCGCGACAGTCTGTTTCAGATTGTCTCCATCCTTACAACCACCGGTTTTTCTTCGGCTGATTTTGCCCTGTGGAGCGTTGCCGCGCAAACCCTTATCTTTACGACCATGCTGATTGGTGGCTGTGCCGGATCGGCAGGTGGAGGGGTCAAGGTGATCCGGGTACTTTTCGGGTTTAAATACCTTAAGCGTGAGATAACCCAGATTGTCCACCCCAAGGCGATTCTGCCGATTAAAATTGATCGAAAAACCGTGGATGGAGATGTGCAGAGGCAGATCCTTGGCTTTCTTCTCTTCTACCTGATCCTGACAACCTGTTCCGCCCTGGTGGTGACAATTATAGAGGGAGATGCTGCCATCGGGCTGGTGGGAACCGCCGCAACTATCGGCAATATCGGGCCCGGTTTTGGTGAGATCGGCCCCATGGGCAGCTTTGGCGGGCTGTCCCCTTTGACCAAGGGTATTTTTATTCTCAATATGGTCGTCGGCAGACTGGAGGTGATCCCGTTTCTTGCCATGCTTCACCCGGATTTCTGGAGTCTGAAGAAAAATTCTTTTTAATTCGTTCCGGAAGATCTATTGTTTATCCATCCAGCATACTGTTCATAACGCCTGCTGAGCAGAGTCCTTTCATGTTCAGTTAACGCCCGTTTTATTTCCATGTATTTTTCTTCTGCCTGAGGGTACCCCTGCTCACTTGCCAGCTTCAGCCATGCCCCCGCGTCTATTCGATTCGTCATGGATCTCTTATCGAGCAGGAGCATGGCCAGTAAATACTGGGCCATGGCCCAGCCTTCAACCGCAGCCTGTTCGTACAGCTTTTCAGCATCATTTATATTCTGTTGAACTCCATTACCGAATTCAAATTTCATTCCCAGGTAGAGGCAGGCAATCGGTAGATTCTGCTGTGCCGCTTTGCTCAACCAGTACACGGCTTTTTGGGAATCAGGTTCCACAACCCGCCCCTCTTCATACATAAGAGCCAGACTGAACTGAGCTTCAGCGTCACCCTGTTGCGCAAGGCCCAGCATCTCTGCTTTGAGATCCCGGGTGTCCCCATTCCCGTGTACAAGGGGGGAGAAAAGGAAAGAAAAGAGGAGGAAGGAAATAAAAAAGCAAGTACAATTGATCGGATGGCACCTGTTTTTCGCAGGCGAAAAACAGGTGCCTGCTACGAAAACAGGACCCATTCTGTCTGAACGTGAACGATGGGGATGGCGTGTAGTTCTAAAAAACATATCTTTGGTTGACCGGTCGGCAGAGAATATTATTTGAGGATATTGAATAATTCGTCAAACTGTTTTCTATCGTTTAAAAGAGATTTCAGGTTTTCTATTACCTGTTCAATATTCTGCTCTTTCAGGCGGACTGACATCGTGATCCCGCCTTTGCCTGTTTTGCCGTTCGGGGTTATATTGAAGTCCTGCCTGTTTGCCTGTTCGCCAAAAACACCTTTTCGCAGAGTGTCGATCCGCGTATTGAAGGCCTTCTTTTTTTGTACCTGTCCCTGGGTTCCCTTTTGTCCCTGGAGGAGGCGGTTAAATGTACCAGCCTTCTGCTTTGCCTTACAGGCCTTTTCCAGGGCTCGTTTGACGGATGCCTTTGCGATAGCCTGAGCCGGGTGCGGGTGAATGGCGGCAAGGAGTTTTATAATTTGCAGAAGCTGGGGGCGTGTAGGGGCAAGCGGCTTGATAACCTCGAGGTAGAGGATGTCGCGGTCGGCGGGATTCTTGATCGGTGCCAACACCTCTGCGGCAACAGTGAACTGCAATTTATCGTTGAGTACATCGGAAATCATCTGTGCTGATTCGCCGCGTTCCCTGATCTGGTTGAGTTTTCTGTACTTGTGAATAGTGGATTGCGACACTTTTTTTCCTGGTTTGCCAATACCCAGAGTCTCGCCGAACTGTTCGGCAAGGCGGGTGTTGTTGAGCCCCATATCCCTGCTTGCTGATTCAAGAAAGTTGCCGATTTCAATTGGATTTAAATTTCTTCGTTTGGTGTTTTCCGCCAGGGAGATATTAAAAAAATCTTCGGTGGTAAAGTCTTCTTCGTTAAAGGCCTTTGCCTCAACCCATTTCCAGCCCAGCCGTCTGATTGCCTGATACCTGCGAAATCCGCAGAGGATTTTGTATCTGCCGTCTTTTTTCTGCAGCAGAACCAGGGGGTGGAGCAGGCCGTTTCGTTTTATGGATCGGGAAAGTTCATCGATATAGGTTTGGCGGACCATGTCGTTATACGGATTGTCTCCGTGCACACGAAAAATATAGCGCATATCCTGACTGCTGACCGTATCAATGGTGCTCATGGCAATTCGTCGAACCAGGGACATGGGGGCGGAAAATTCCAAGAGAACATTGGTCAGTCGTTGAGCAGTCTCTTCGGCCTTTTGCCTGTCGTTTACCAGGTGCGGGGCAATGGTCAGTATGATTGAGCGAACCGAGGGATCATAGAACCCGTCCACATAATTTTTTTGCCGAAACAGTTGATTTAAGTGGTATGATTCCCGGCCGCAGATGGCTGAGGCGGTAGCGGCAATCTCCGTACTGAACCCTTGATCCTCTGCAGCAACACGGATTTTTGAGAGCAGGGTGGGTGAGATGGTCGGCCGATGCGGCCTGTCCTCACGGCCCCGCTCGCCCTGTCCGTAGCCGAAAAGCAGATCAGCCTGTTGTTGCGCAGAATCCGTTCTCTGTTGCAGGATGAGAACAAGGGGTAATAAAGTATTTTCACTGATCTCCTCTTTGAACTGCTTGATCCTGGTCAGGAAATCATTGGTCACTTTTTTTCTTTTACGTATGGCCCGTACGTCGGCCATGTCAAGAATAGACTGTTTATATTTCCCATTGATGACCATGTAGCACCCAAGGTGTGCTGCCAGACTGCGGCCAAGGATTGCCATGGGCGATACATCTTCTTTCAGCTGTTCCCGGTGAGCATGGGGGATGATAACCAGAATATTATTTTTTCCCAGCAGGGTGTCTATGGTTCGTTCATTGGTCTGGAGCATGGGTATCTCCCTGGCTGTGGATGGAAAAGGTCGGTCTTGGCACACCTGAGGCGGCGGCATTGATAACCGTATCGGCAAAACGGCCGCCTTTTGAATGGAGGGTGTCTTTGTCTTTGCCCAGTACCAGTTCCAGAATCGTCTTGGTTTCAAGCTGGTCCATGGGGAGTGCCGGGGTCATTACCAGTTCGGAATTTCCTTCTACCCGGCGGAGTAATCCTCCTGTAATCAGACTTTCGCACAGGGCATTCAGGTCCGCTGTTGATTCCGCAGGCAGGGACTGACTGAGCCGATCCATACTGGTGGGTTGTTGTCTGTTAAAGTCATCGTAGACCGTCTGCAGGATATCAAAGGTCAACTGCAGACGACGGTGAGGGGTCAGGGCATTGCCGGCCTGAGGGTGATAGCTGTTTCTGTTCTGGACTGCGTAGGCCAGGGCAGCTCCGAGGAGCAGGAACATCCAGCCCAGGTGGAGCCAGACCAGGAACAGAGGGATAGTCGCAAAAGAGCCGTAAATGGCATTGTATTTAGAAACCCCGATCTGCAGAGTAATGTAGAATTGCTGGACGATAAACCAGCAGACAGCTGAGAACAGGGCCCCGGTAAAGGCGGCATATGTTTTGACCCTGGCGTACGGAAAGAATCGGTACATAAACGTAAGGCAGCCGACGATAAAAATAAAGGGCAGCCCTTTAAAGAGCATCTTCACCAGCCAGGCCGACGGAATGACAGTGGTGATATAGCCCATCATCTTTTCACTCTGCAGGATGGCGTCCCCGGCAAAGGCGACATTGAGCGAGATCGGAAGCAGAATGAGCAGGGCAAGATAGTCCATAACTTTTCGGCCGAGAGGACGGCTTTTCCTGCTGTGCCAGATGGCATTCATAGTCACCTCAATATTATTCAACATCAAGAGGACGACAAAGAGCAGGCCGACGATACCAAAGGCGCCAAGTGCGGCAAAGTTTGTCCTGTCGACATAATCAAAGATCATTTCGACCCCGTTTCGCAGATGATCGGTCATTGATACCGCAGTCTCTTTCTTTGGCATATCGGGGGTGCCCTGAAGTGTCTGGTCCGTGGCTGGAGTGATAGTCCCGGTTTCTACGACCGGCCGGGTGCCGGCGGGATCAATTTGATCTATCAACCGGTAGGCGGCGATTTTAAGTTCATTTTCATTGCCCAGACCTTTGAGGATCGCCGTGCTCATGGCCAGCATGGGAACCAGCGACAGGATTATGGAATAGGTTAATGCCGAAGCCCGGAGTGGTATATCGGTTTTGAAAAATACATGGATCACGATCAGAAGTATCCGGTTTAATGCCCGCAGAAGCGCCATCATTTTGGATTCACCAGTGTTTGCGGCAAAGGCCCAGTTCTGAAAACGAGTAACCATTTTTCTATCCGTCCATTCTTATCCGGTTGATCCACTTTTCGATGATTTCAAAGACGATTTCACGTTTAATAGGCTTGGTAATGTAGTCGTTCATTCCCGCATCAATGCATATCTCTCGATCGCCTTTCATGGCATTGGCGGTCATGGCGACAATGGGAACGTTGTTGAAGCCGCGGTCCCTGAGTGCTTTGGTTGCCTCAAGGCCGTCCATCTCAGGCATCTGAATGTCCATAAGGATAAGATCAAATTTGTCGGGATTGCTTGTAAATCGTTCAACGGTTTCCTTGCCGTTTCCCGCACTCTCTACTTTGTAACCGGCTTTGGTCAGAATCAGGGTCGCCAGCTTCAGGTTGACGGGGTTATCTTCGGCAAGCAGAATCCGCACCGAGCGTTTCATCTCTTCCCGGACGGAATACTGGGTGATGAGTTTTTCTTTTTTTTGCTGTTGTCTTTCCTCCGGTGATGCCAGCAGCTTTTCCATGGTTTTGAAGAGGATCTCCCGTCGGGCAGGTTTGGTGAGAAAGGCATCAAAACCGGCCTCTTTGCAGCGGTTGGCATTTCGTTCCGTGGAAGAGGTGTAGGCCAGCAGCGGGATAGAGGAGGTGAACTCCAGTTCGTTTTTCAGCATCCCGGCCAGGGCATAGCCATCAGGTGCGGGCATCTGTATATCCAGGATGACGAGATCAAACAGTCTGTTTTTCTCTTTTGCCTCCTGGACGATATTCCGCACCATGCTGCTGTCCTGGATCGCTGTGACCTTGAGGTCGGCCGATTCCAGAATGTGTTGGAGAATGCTCAAGTTGGTGAGGTTGTCATCAACAATGAGAATCCGTTTGTCGGTCAGAGTAACTTTTTTGAAACTTTTTACCTCCGGCCGGGTTGCCTTTTTCATTTTGGAGGTAAAATGAAAAACAGACCCGTTGCTCCCATCACTCTCGGCCCAGACATTGCCGCCCATCAGTCCGGCTATGCGGCGACAGATGGATAAGCCCAGTCCGGTGCCGCCGTATTCACGGGTTGTCGATCCGTCCGCCTGTTTGAAGGCCTCAAAGATGGATTCCAGCTTGTCCTTTGCAATCCCGATCCCGGTATCCCGGACTGTTGCGTGCAGTATAAGCCCGTCATCGTTCTCATCTTCAACCATGATCGCAAGCTCAAGTTCACCTTTTTTAGTGAATTTTGCCGAATTGCCCATCAGGTTGACCAGCACCTGGCGATAACGGCCGGGATCTCCCATGACCTTGGCCGGCAGGGCGTTGTCAATTCTGCAGAGGACCTCTATGGGACGGCCGATAACCTTGGGCCGAACCAGGTCGCAGACATCCTGGGCGGTAATCTCCGGGTCAAAATCAATACATTCCAGGTCCAGTTTGCCTGCCTCAACTTTGGAAAAATCCAGGATGTCATTGATGAGCGAGAGCAGTGCGTCGGCACTGCGCTTAATGGTGCGGGCAAATTCCACCTGCTCGTCATCAAGACCGGTATCAAGGAGTATATCCGTAAAGCCGATAATCCCATTCATCGGCGTCCGAATTTCGTGGCTCATGGCGGCCAGAAATTCACTCTTGGCAACATTGGCCGACTCGGCCGCTTTTTTCGCGGAGCGGAGTTCGGCGGTCTGCTGCTGGATCTCTGCCTGCAGCGTTTTTGAATAGTTGAGCTGTTGTTCTTGTATTTTCAGATAGTTCTGTTCATTTTCCGCCATGATATCCTGGAATTTTTTTTCCAGGACGCTGGCCTTGCGATCAACCTGTTTTTTCTGGATCCGCAGCCGGTTGGCGGGTTTTTTGATCTCCCTGTCGGCAAAGAAGAGACGGACTGCAAGATTGAGAACATGTCGGCTCGGGTAGGTATCCTGGTCTGCCGGGTGGAGATCAATGGTCAGCAATGAGAGCTCCTGTTCCGGCAAAGAAGTCAGGAGGCAGTTGTATTTCTGCAGGGTGAAATCCGTCTGAAGAGCTTCAGTCGTCTCCGGCCGGTGCTTGCGTATCTGTTCAATGGCCTGTTCTTCTTCAAGGGGAAAATCCTGTGAGGCCAGATGGTTTCCCTGTCGGTCGTAGAGGAAGAACAGCAGGTTATCGGTCTCCTGCTCCAGATGAACGAGCAGCGCCGCCAGCTCTTTGCTGGTGTCGACAAGATCGGAAAAGAGTGCTTTGGATGCCATGCTGTACCTCAGTTCCCGTAAAGGTTGCGAACCCGTTCTATTTCTTCGGGAAGATCTTCCACCAGAACCTGATACTCATCCAGGTTCTCCTTTATATAATGGGCCAGGGTGTCTGAGAGTGAAACCGGAATGTTCTTCTTAAGGGTAAAGTCCAGCTGACTGAGTATATACTCACTCATCTGCAGGATTCCAGTGAGTGATTCCGGAGTAGTGCTCTCGTTTTTGCTGTGGTGGTCCCGGATCGCCTCACATAAACTCTCCGACATCTGCCACTCTCCGGCCAGCAGGTATCCTATTTCACAGTGATCGGTTCCAATATACTCCTGTTCCAGTTCAATGATGGACGGCCCGTCGGGTTGCAGCTGGTTGTAGACCTCCAGAAATTTTTTTTCAGCCTCCTGCCATTCAACAATCAGCCCAATGTCATGGAGTATGCCGGCCAGATAGGCATCGTCTCCATTAATGGAAAAAATACGTTCTGCAACCATTTTGCTGCAGATACCAGTGGCCGCACAGTGGATCCATAAACGATCATGGGAAAAAGTCGCGTTGCACTTCTTTGACCGGAACATGCCTTTCAAGGCATCGGTAACGGCAATATTGTGCAGGTTTTTCATGCCAAGCAGGGCAATGGCCCTGGAAACAGAATCAACCTTGTGAACCAGGCCGTAATAGGAACTGTTGACAAGCGTGAGCAGGCGACCCACCAGGGCCGGATCCAGGCTGATAATCTCTTCAAAGTCACGCAACGTTGAGTCCTCATCGTTGATAAGCTGGGCCAGCCGGGTGACGATATGGGGCAGAGTGTTTCCACGCTTGTATTTCTTAATCAGTCGTGCTGCTGTGGTGGGCATGGGCGTACTCTCCTTTTTTACGGTTTTCGTTTTGCCCTGTCCTTTAATATGGGGATTCTTTTTGAACTCTTTGCTGTTTTTCCCCTGGGCAGTACAAGTTTCTGACCAATGCGGATGGTTGCTTTGCGGTTCAGGTTGTTTACCCGGATAAGCTCACGGGTGGAGACCCCGAATCTTCGGCCGATGGAGCCGATGGTGTCACCTTTTCGAACAGTATACTTTTGATCACGGATCTGCCTGGAGTGATAAAAACGTGTGCCCATCTTTCCTGCCCGCTGGCGGATGAGTTTTGTCGCCGGCAGGCGCAGGAGATATCCCTTGGGGATGTATTTTTTTCCTTTTAAGACCGGATCACGCAGAGCCGGATTGAAGCGGGCAAAGTCTTTGCCGGAAAGCTTGAAATAGCGACGTATCTCCCCGGCGTCAGCATAACCTTCCATGCGTATACTCAGCGTTGCCACCGGACGATCACGAATAATCGAACGGTCTTTTTCCAGCTTGCGGGCGACCCGAAGTGCGGCTACAAATTCCGAGTAAAAATTCCGGGAGGCAAATTTAAAGATTTTGGTTTTATGGTTTTTAAAGATATTTTCATATGATTTTTGAGTACGCAGAGCCCGGACCATTCCTGCCCGTCCATAATTGTAGGCGGTCAGGGCCAGAGGCCAGCTGCCGAGCTGGCGGTAATTCTTTTTCAGCAATTTGGCTGCGGCCTGACTGGAGAGAAAGGGATCATAACGCTCATCAAGTACGGTGTTGATGGTCATGAAATTCCTGCCTGTTCCCCGAGTGAACTGCCAGAGGCCGACGGCTCCGGCCTTGCTGTGCGCTTTGGGATTGAAAGAAGATTCAACATGGGGCAGGTAGGCCAGTTCGACCGGCATGTTATGGGCCCGAAGAATAGTCTGCAGGTCCGGCATATAAGCTCCTGAGCGGATGACTCCCTGGAGAAAACGGTCTTTCTGGCCGATCTGCAGCCTGATATTGTCCCTGGCCTTTAGGTAGCGGGTATGTTTTTTGGGCGGAAAAAGGGCCGCAATACGTTTTTCTTCACTTGTCCGCGGTTTCTGGCCACGACCGAGAGCATTTAAAATGTTCTTATATCGGTGCCGGGCCAGCTTGATCAGGTTTTTGTTGATCCGGGCTGCCCCCGGAGTGTTCCAGTCGACAAGATCGATTATTCCATAGACGATGGCGAGATTATTCTTGTCGTGCAGGATACCCTGGCGACTGCTATACCTGCCGTACACATCCTGCCAGAACTGAACATTGACTTCAATGACTGGATATACCGGAAATCGTACGTTTTTTTTTGCCAGTCCTTGTGCCGGAGCCAAAAGGAACACAACCCCGAGAAAGAGAGTGAAGAGTTTCCCTGACAGCGCTCTGGTTCTCTGACGTCTGGTCAGCGTGGGTACCCGGCAGCTCTGCTGGGTCGGCCGTAACGAAGACAGGTATGGGCGGGTAAGGAGCTCGGCTGGGAAAAAATAAGTAAAGAGTGTTTGTATTTTTCCTGCATTTCTAATATTCAACATACCAGTATCTTATCATATTGTAGACAACTAGGAGAAGGAAGATTTCCACTTCTCTTCGGATTTTTTTTTAGAGCCGTTCATGTACACCCCCATTGTCGGAACCCTTGGTTATATCCTTTCGCCTGACGGCAGCCGGGTCCTGCTGGTGCACCGTAACGCCAGGCCGGATGATCAGCACCTTGGAAAATTTAACGGGCTTGGAGGCAAGATGCATGCAGATGAAGATGTTGTAACCTGCATGCGGCGGGAAATTTTTGAAGAATCGGGCCTTGTCAACCTGGAAATGTCCTTGCGTGGAGTCATTAACTGGAGTGGTTTTGGAAAAAAAGGTGAGGATTGGCTGGGATTTATATTTTTGATTACCCGATTTACCGGGAGCCCGGTTGTGCAAAATGAAGAAGGCAGACTTGACTGGCATACTGTTGATGCTCTGGACGCCCTGCCTATGTGGGAGGGTGATCGCCATTTTTTACCCCTGGTTTTTGACGATGATCCAAAGGTGTTTCACGGCCACATGCCCTACAGGAATGGTCGTCCGGTCAGCTGGACCTATTCCAGGGTATAAGTCCATGCGCAAGGTGCAAAATTATTCAATTGCGGGCAAAAGACTTGCACTTGAAGTCCAAGCTCTGTATAGTAGTAATCTGATTTTGTTTTCTTTGATTTCAACTGGTTATCACCTTTAGTGGTAACTGTTCAGTAGGGAGGACGTGATGGAAAGTAATGCCGAATTGGCTCGATTGGAACAGTTTGTCGATAAGTTACTCACTAAATACCGTGAGCTCAAGGAAGAGTATCATGCCCTGCAGGCGACATTGCAGGAGCGGGAGGGCGAATGTGCCGAGCTCAAAGAGAATTTAGCTGATTTATCCAGTGAGCGCAGTATTGTCGGTGAACGGGTAGCCGGCTTGATTGGCCGTATTGAACAGTGGGAAACCGAGCAGGATATTCCTTCGGATGAGGATCAGAGGGGCGTCCAGGGTTCTTTGTTTGAAGCGGAATCGGAAGCCAATAGATGAGACGGCTGTAATTGTCTGCCATGGAAGACCGTCTTGTCCGTTTTGCCCTGTTTGGCCAGGAATTTACGTTTTACAGTGATGCTCCGGAGGCCGATGTCGAAGAGGTCGTCGAAGTTTTACGAAGTGAGCTTGAGGGAACCGAAGGTGAATATGTCAGCACCGTTCCTTCTAGTAAGTTGCTGGTTCTTGGCTGCCTGCGTATAGCGGCCAGGTATATTAAGGTAAACAGGGAGTTTAATGCATATCGGAATCGTCAGGGGCAGTCTATTGACGATCTGATTGATAAGATGTCTGATATTGACTGAGTTCTTGAGCGTGCAGGTAATACTCCCGGGTTTGTGAAACTCCAGGGACTTTTATAAAATATCATTTTGTTTCGATTGGACATCTGTTATACTTGATTTATAAAAGAAGATATCCTGCGGGCCCTTAGGGATTACAGGAGATTTTTTCTTAATATACATTGCAGGCGTCGACTCGTTACCATAGCGGATCGATGGATACATTTTTTGAGTTCCCTGCGCTGTTGGTGATTAATGAAGTATTGAGCCAACTCTCATGATTAGGGCAGCCAAAGTGTTGAAGAATGGAAATCTTCATTGATTACCAGGAAGCGGCATGGGCTTTGCCCACCTAATTTAATTAGGTTTAATCATTTCATTGACACGGCAGGGCGGGGATTTTTTTATAACAACAGCAAGAGTTTTGCTGTTTTACATATAGAGCTGAGACACCATTTCGATGTCCCGGCCGTGAGTGATCAGGCAGGGCGCAAGCCCGGTGAAATAAAAGAGAATACTGATACGATCAGGTTTGCCATATATGATGGTCTGGTAAAAAACTCGGTTTCGACCAGTTTTTCCGTGATAACCACCTGAAATCATTAGAGCCAAGAATATTTTTTGACTTTTTACGATACCGTCATATACGAGTAATCCATCAAGTAGGTTATCCGTGGGGCAAGGGGATACCGGGATTTTTTCCGGTTGTACATCCGGCCTGCCGCTGACCTGTCGTTGAACAGATCCGGGATCGCCGGGGGACATCGTGCCCCGTTTGGCTTCTCAGATTTCGGATAATCAGAGTATCCCCCCTTTTAGCACCGATCCGTGTGAATCACCTGCCACTTTCTGTATTTTTTTTCGCAGGTCTCTGAACGGAGTCTTTCCGTCAGCTGCATAACATACGGGTATCCACCAATGAATATAAATGCTATGACTCTGTTTTTGTTAGGGTTTGATCTGATTGTCGGTGCGGTTATCGGGTTTTTCCTTCGCAAAAAGCTGGTTGAAAAAAACCAGCTCAACGTAGAGGATCAGGGACGGCAGATCATCGAAAATGCTATCCAGGATGCTGAAAAAATAAAAAAAGAAGTCGTCCTGCAGGCCAAAGAGGAAGCCTATCAGGTTAAGCAGGACGCGGACCGCGAGGCCAAGCAGAGCAGGCAGGAGATTAAAGACGAGCAGCGCCGACTCGGCAGGCAGCTGGATGAGGTACAGGGGGAGTTTTTAGCCCTTGAAAAGCGTTCTGAGAAGTTAGAGCAGCAGGCTGAAAAGGTCACCGCCAGGGAACAGCAGGTCAATAAACGGGCAAAAGATCTTGAGTCCCTTATCGATGAGCAGCGCTATAAACTTGAGAAAATAGCAGGTATCGGCCGTGAAGAGGCCAAAAAAGAACTGATGGCGTCCATCGAGAGCGAGGCTCGCATGGATGCAGCCAAGCGGCTCTGTCGGATCGAAAATGAAATGAAGATTGAGGCTGATCGCAAAGGAAAAAATATTCTTGCCCTTGCCATTGCCCGTTATGCCGGTGATTATGTCGCTGATAAAACAGTCTCCATGGTGCCGCTGCCCAATGATGAAATGAAAGGGCGTATTATCGGGCGCGAGGGGCGAAACATCAGGGCCATTGAGGCGGCAACCGGCATTGACATTATTATCGACGATACTCCGGAAGCCGTTATCCTGTCCGGCTTTAATCCCATTCGGAGGGAAGTCGCCCGCCTTGCTTTGGTCCAGCTTATATCCGATGGTCGGATCCATCCAGCTCGTATTGAAGAGGTGGTCGCCAAGGTGACGGAGGAACTTGAGGTTGAGATCCGTGAGGCCGGAGAGCAGGCCACCTTTGATGTCGGCGCCCATGGAATGCATGTGGATCTGATCGAGTTGATCGGCCGGCTGAAATATCGAACCAGCTACGGACAGAACATTCTGCAGCACTCGCTGGAAGTGGCTTTTCTCTGTGGAGTTATGGCGGCTGAACTTGGCCTGGATGTGAAAAAGGCCAAGCGGGCCGGTCTGCTCCATGATATCGGCAAGGCCGTGGATCATGAAGTTGAGGGCTCGCATGCCGTTATCGGTCGTGATCTTGCCAAAAAATACGGTGAACCGGAAGACATTGTCTATGCCATCGGTGCCCACCATGAAGATCAGCCGCCTAAAAGCGTGCTTGATATACTGGTCCAGTCCGCGGACGCCTTGTCAGGGGCCCGTCCTGGTGCCCGCAAGGAGATGCTGCAGAGTTATGTCAAACGGCTTGAAGATCTGGAAAATATAGCCAACAGCTTTAACGGGGTGGAAAAATCCTATGCCATTCAGGCCGGCCGTGATCTGCGCATTATTGTGGACAGTCAAATGGTGCATGATAACGAGGCAACCCTGCTCAGTCGTGATATTGCCCGGGCCATCGAAGAACAACTGACCTATCCCGGGCAGATTCGGGTAACTGTCATCCGGGAAACCCGGGCAGTGGAATTTGCAAAGTAACCAGCATGGCTGGACCAGGATTTATAGGTCACAGCCACAACAAACAATGAAAATAGTCTGATACGACACAGCTTCGCGGGTTATTTTCGGATAAACCAGCATGGCTGGACCAAGATTTTTTAACGTCACAGCCACAACCAAGGATGAAAATAGCCTGATACGACATCACTTCGTGGGTTATTTTCTGATGAAGCAGGAGAAGAAGATGAAAAGTGTTGAGGAACAGGTAGCTCTGATTGAGCGGGGTACCGTTGACCTGATTTCTCGTGAAGAGCTGGTCAGGAAGTTGATCCGTTCTCGTGAAACCGGTAAACCGCTGGTCATTAAAGCGGGCTTTGATCCAACTGCTCCGGATCTGCATCTCGGCCATACTGTTTTACTGCAGAAACTACGCCATTTCCAGTTGCTGGGGCATCAGGTCAATTTCTTAATCGGCGATTTTACCGGCCTGATTGGTGATCCCACCGGCAAGTCTGATACCCGGCCGCCGCTAACCCGGCAGGATGTAGAACGTAATGCCGAGACCTATAAAGAGCAGGTTTTTAAAATTCTTGATCCGGAAAAGACAAAGGTTGTCTTTAATTCAACCTGGCTTGGCGAATTAAGCTCCTACGAGATGATCAGGCTGGCCTCCAGGCTGACTGTGGCCCGGATGCTTGAACGAGATGATTTTAAAAAACGGTTCGAGTCCAACCGCCCGATTTCCATCCACGAATTTCTTTATCCTCTTATCCAGGGCTATGATTCAGTGGCCATTGAATCCGATGTGGAACTTGGCGGAACCGATCAGCTGTTTAACCTGTTGATGGGCCGTGATCTGCAGAAAGCCCATAATCAGGAATCACAGGTCGTGTTGACGATGCCGCTTTTAGAAGGGCTGGACGGGGTCAACAAGATGAGCAAGTCTCTTGGCAATTATATCGGTATTTCCGAGCCCGCAGACGATATTTTCGGCAAGGTGTTGTCAATCAGTGATGAGTTGATGTTCCGCTACTATGAGCTGCTCAGTGACCTTTCCATGCAGGAGATTGAGCAGCTCCGGCAGGATATGGAGGCTGGGAAGATTCATCCCAAGGCGGTCAAGGTACAGCTGGCTAAAGAGCTGGTGGCCCGTTTTTATGACCAGGATACAGCTGATGCCGCAGAACGGAATTTTGAGCAGGTCTTTAAGAAACATGAACTGCCCGAGGACATACTGGAAAAAGAACTCGCTGTCGATGGGGAGGCCGTCTGGCTGCCCAAGCTCTTGCAGGAGGCCGGCCTGGTGAAGTCGACTTCGGATGGCCGGCGGATGGTCAAGCAGAATGCGGTTTCCGTTGACGGGCAAAAGGTCACGGATGTTGATACCGATATCTCCGCCAAAGGAACCGTACTCCTCCAGGTGGGAAAGAGGCGTTTCTGCAGGGTGACCTTTACCTGAAAATTGGTTATCTGAACCTCGATCCTTGAAAAAGAATTAAAAATTTCTGGAAGAGAATAAAAAAAAGCGGTTGCCCCCTGACGGGAGCAATCGCTTTTTTTGTTAACGGATTTTTTATTCTTTGCCGGCGGTAGCACGCATTGTTCGTGCCAGTTCCTTTATTTCTCCAAGATCCTTGGTCATCTCATTCCAGCCATACCAGTAGGCATAATCAGGATTAACATGGAAGAACCCCTGGTAGGTGCGCATGCGATGCTTCATGTACATCTGCACCAGAACCTGATCAATGTAGGACAGTTTATCCAGATCTTTGTCCCAGGCTGTTCCATTGGTGTGCATGAACATCAGCAGGAACGGATAATTTGCCGGGTACCCGGCAGGTTGTTTGATCAAACCATCTTCATATAGACCGGCAACAGTTGTAATCGCCTCTGCCATTAGGCGGTCGGCCTTCATCATGATGGAATCGCCGGCATCCAGTTGTTCTTTGGCATAGGCGGAAGAATGACATTGTGAGCAGATTTTGAGCATTTTGTCCCGCTCTTTCTGCCAGGATTCCTGATCAAGCCGGGCCATGTCCACGGCCTTGACCGCATCAAGGATCGGCGTCGGCTGACCTGTTTTAGGATCAAGAACACCCAGAGCCTTGAGGATGGTTACCCGGTCTGCGGCAGCCTGCTCATCATCGGGCAGCGGCAGTCGAACGCCGAGAAAGCCCCAGGCGGTGTGATTTTCATGGGTGCCGTCGGGCAAATGGCAGGTCTGACAGGTCGGAGCTGCTGCACCGTCGGGCAGGTCACCGTTTTGTTTTGCAAACCAGCGCTCACCATGTTTGGAGCTGGACCACATTTCCCACTGCGGATGATCATACCCCATATGGCATTGTTGACAGGCGCGCGGACTCTGGGCCTCTTTTTTAGAGAAAGAATGGCGGGTGTGGCATTCGTCACAGGAGTTGTTCTGGTAGCGGTAGCCCTTGTCGTGCTGCTCTTTTTTCTGGGCCTCCGTCTTGATACCCATGTTATGGCAGCCGCCGCAACCGCGTCCACCCTCGATGAGCTCATCCGGGGCCATGTGTGTTGCCGGAATGGCATTGAGACTGGTCCAGCCGTAGTTATGCTTACCCTTTGCAAAAGAATCAAACTGTTCCTGATGACATTCCGCACATTTTGCCTCATCGGGAAGAACAGCCAGTTTGTAATCATCGGCCGTCTGATGTTTGGTGCCGTGACATTCGGAGCAACTCACGTCATTTTCGGCATGCTTGCTCACCTTCCAGTCCTGAACCTGGCCTGGAGAAATTTTGCTATGGCAGTCGATACAACTATCGGCCGCCATGGCTCCTGTTGTTATCAGCAGTGCAGCAAATGCACCACCAACGCCTGTAATCACCTTCCGCATCTTGTTGTTCATTGTTTCCCCCTTTAAGAAAAGTAAGATGTGGTGGAACTGTCCTTTGCAACAGCCATTGCTGCAGTGATCCCGGACAATATAGAGTAATATATACTCTTATTACCAGTGATTGAAGAAAAAAACTTGATCTGGATCAAGAAATAATGGATAAGCAGAACGGGGAAAAGACAGCTCCGGGAAACAGAAATTCGGAGAATCGGTGAAGAGGACTGGGCTGGAAAGAGTTCAGGACATTAACAAAAAAAACGGGAGCCGATTAAAAATATCGAGACTCCCGTTACCGTATATCAATTCAAAATGTTAATGAATAGTCGAAACACCCTCTTTCTTCTGACACTCTGCACATATGCCGGTAAACTCAACATGATGCCCGATGATCTGGTAGGCTGAATTTTCAGCCGCGTCTCCGACAAGTGATTCGATAACCGGAATATTGATATCATCAACCTTGCCGCAATAGGAACAGCGAATGTGGTAATGGGCATCGGTGGTTGCATCAAAGCGTTTCTGGGTGCCCCCGACCTCAAGTTTTAAAATCATACCGTTTTCAGCCATTAACTCAAGGTTGCGGTATACGGTACCCAGGCCGATTCTGGGCAGTCGTTTACGGACCATGTCATACACTTCACTGGCTGTAGGATGCGTTTTGACCTTGGAAAGTTCTTCAAGGATAATCTGTCGCTGGGTGGTTAAACGAATCATCGGTGTTGGTGCATTCATGATCTACTCTATGGTATAGTGGTTGCGGTTCAATGATATAAACATTATTAAATAATCATTCTCAATGGCGAATAGTACATGATTCCTGAGTTTTGTCAAGAGAAACGGATTGTGGGTTTGGTTTTTTTTTTCACCCGGTCGGATATGTTGACGATAAAAAACAGAACCCTTGCGACACCGCTGCTGCTTGCCCCCATGGCTGGTTTGACCCATTCTGCACTCCGAACCCTCCTCCTCTCCTGCGGAGGTGTTGGGTTGTTGTCCACGGAAATGCTCTCGGCCAGACGGTTACCGATGGAAAATTCGAAGATCTCTCCGTATCTGGTTCGAACAGAGGATGAAAATCCACTTTCATACCAACTGCTTGTAACCGATAGCAAAGAGATTGCTCCGGCTCTAGAGGCGTTGCATAAATTCTCGGCTGATTTCGTTGACCTGAATTTTGGTTGTCCTGCCCCGAGGGTTCGAAAGGCCGGCGGGGGTATTTCCCTTATGTCGTATCCTGTCCGGGTGCGGGAAATTATCCGTACCGCCCGCCGGGGAACAAATCTCCCGTTGTCGGCAAGAATTCGCCTGGGTGAACGTCTGGACGAAGCATGGTTGCGTGATTTCTGTCTGATGCTGCAAGATGAAGGCCTCGATATGCTCACTGTGCATGCCCGTTTGCGTGGAGAATCGTTTTGCCGTAAACCCAGGTGGGGGTGGGTGGGTAAGGTTAAACAATGGCTTAAAATCCCGGTGGTAGCCAACGGCGGGATTTTCTCGGTAGAGGATGCGGCCCGGTGCCTTGCAGAGAGTAGGGCCGACGGTCTGATGCTCGGCAGGGCTGCGGCCCAGAGACCCTGGTTGTTTGCCGAAATTGCCCGTGAAATATACAACATCGACGTACCCAATACCGGAATCAATCTGCCCCGGCTGTATGCGCAGTTTGCCCTGGGTCTGACTCGTTTCCGACCGGAACGGCGACTGGGGCGCCTGAAGGAGTTCACCCATTATTTTGCTCTCAACTACCCCTTTGGCCATCATCTGGCAATGGGAGTCCAGAAAAGTACAACCCCGGTTGGGGCCTGGCAGCAGGCGGTTGATTTTTTCAGCACAACGGATCCGGACGGACTGAACATGGTTGAAACGCAAGCGGTTGCAGCCGCGCTTGCCGGGTGATTTTCCCTTTTTCTACTGCAGGGCGGGATTAAAATAGCCGAACCGCAACCATGGAAACTGTTGTTTGAGCTCTCTGTGCCAGTTCATCATTCCCATGGCAGGCCCTGCAGGTGAAAAATCGATGGAACGTAGGTAATATTCCGGATCCAGATTCAGATTGCGCAGTTGAATAAGATCCGGTCGCTCGGCGGTGATCAACTCGCAGAGGGCACTGAACTCTTCCTGGTCGTCGGTAAAGCCGGGCAGGATAAAGTAGTTAAGGGAAACGTGTCGTCCATGGGCCTTCATGATTTTTATGGAGCGGCGGACATCGGAAAAATCAAATCCCCTTGGTTTGTAGTAGCGGCCATGGTATTTGATCTGGGCGCTGTTTATGGAGATTCGGATGGAATCCAGCCCGGCGGCAGCCAGCTGTTCCACCGCATCCGGCAGACTGCCGTTGGTATTGAGGTTGATTGTGCCCTTATCGGTCCTGGCACGGATACGTTGAATGGCACGCTGTATGGTTTCGGCCTGGAGCAGTGGTTCTCCCTCGCAGCCCTGACCAAAGCTGACCACCGGTTTGGGTGCCGTCTGCAGGTGTGCAATCGCAACCTCGGCAATTTCGGCCGGGCTCGGTACAAACCGGATACGATCCTGGGTGGACCGGCAACAGCCGGAGGGCTGCAGGGAAATACAGCCGACGCAGGAAGCATTACAGGTCGGTGAGCAGGGAAGCGGCGCTTCCCAGCGATTCAAGAACAGGTTGCGTGCGGCCGGGCAGCCATAGGTCAGGCAGCATTTACCCAGGTGCTGGATCAAGCGGTTGTCCGGATATTCCTGTAGTTTTTTCCAGGTTTTTCTATTTATGCGATCTTGATCAAATTGTACCGGATCCTGGCGAATGTCTGCATCGGACCTGAAGGCGGCAACGTAAAACTTACCATCACTCCAGCCCACAGCGGTGTAGGCAAAGAGCGGCAGCAGGGGGGCATCGTCACCAATGGTCTGGTAGGCTGCCGTATAGACGGCGGTATGGGCCGGAGCCATAAATGCGGCGACCGCCTGAATGGTCTCGCCGGGCGTATAGGGATTGGTGTCGAGCAGTGCCGGTTCCAGGGTGTCCGGTTCAAGGCCCACCGGCAGGCGGGAAGGGAGAACAAACAGTTCACTGCCCTCGGGCAGCTCTATAAGTTCTTCTGCGGTCGGATTGCAAAAGATCCCTGCGCTGCAGCCGGCCATGTGCAGACCGTCATAATCCAGGATATCGCCGCTGCTGTTGGCAAAAACCAGATTCAGCTTACTGGGCCGGGAAGACAAAACCAAGGTGGCAGAGTGTAGTGGTTACAGGTAGAAGGCCGCATGGGTACTGAAATCATGTGCCGGTGCTGTGTCGATTTTGGTCATCTCGGCCTGATTTTTGACATGATGGAGTCAACGGCCCGGTACACATCAAGATCATCCCCGAACACGTCCTGAATATGAGGATGATTGATAAGGTCTTCAACAATATATTGAGTGATAAAGAGGCTGATGATATTTGGATCCTGAGTCAGGGTCCGGAGCGGGGCAATTTTAAACTGCATATCAAATTCCTCCATGTCGCTCATTGCTCCCAGCTGCTTTTCCATGACTTCACGAATGGCCTGATCTGAATTGGTTTCAATGATATGCTGGTCAAGCAGGCGCTGGACAAGTGCGGTTGATAGCTCGGCGGCATTGTCTCTGGCCTTGCGCAGCATAAAACGGCGTTCTCGTTCCCGCTTGCGGTCAATGGCATCAATAGTTTTGTTTGTGGAACTGCTCGGGTTCATGTGACGGGCCATGACATACTCCTTAAATAGAATAGTAATGCATATTCGGCGTGATAGACGATTTGTGCACTGTGTTTACTGGTCGCTGTCGCTTTGATACAACTGCTGAAAAGCCTCAACTGAAGCCGCCGTTTTGCTTTCCAGCTTCAGATCGTATTTCTTAACGTATTCCGCAGCCATCCGGTGGGTATTGAAAATCGGTACATTGAACCTGAGGTTGTTGACGGCAATCTGCATGTACTTGTCGGGATGATTATAAAAAAGGTTTAGTATTTCAGGCAACAGCTGATAAAACGAGAGAGAATCCTCGCCATAAAGGAGTGAATCCGGATCCTCGCTCAGATTTGCGTCCTCAATCGGGCCTTCATAACCGAATTTCCATCCGGTCAGGCCGTCGTGATACCCCTCCACCCACCAGCCGTCCATAACGCTGATGTTCGGGGCTCCGTTTATGGCGGCCTTCATGCCGCTGGTTCCGGATGCCTCAAGCGGGCGTTTTGGGCTGTTGAGCCAGGCGTGCACCCCGGAAACCATCATTTTGGCAATCAGCATATCATACCCGGGAATAAAAACCAGTTTTGCCAGACCGTTACTCTTACGGTACAACTCTTCCTGATTATCAAGGATCAGCTTGAGCACGGATTTCCCAGGCTCATCAGCCGGGTGGGCCTTACCGGCAAAGACAAAGTTGACCGGCTGGTTTTTTTTGGTCAGGATCTCCGCCAGGGTGGATATATCATCAAAAATCAGATCTGCTCGTTTGTAGGTCGAAAAACGGCGAGCAAAACCAATGGTAAAGGCACCCGGTTCAAGTTTTAGAGTTTCAGGGAGCCGGGAAAGATAGTTAGGTGGATCAATCCAGGTCTCAAGCATCTGGTTTCGATGCGTTGTCAACATGGTGTTGATATAATCAATCAGGGCAATATTATCTTTTTCCCAGGCCGCTCTAAGATCCCGGGAAAGCTCGGGGACGTCGGCTGCCAGTTCGGCAAAGATACCAGGGTTGTCTCGCCATCCGGTAAGTTCAGGATGGTTGTCAAAAACCCTGGCCCGGTTTTCGCTGATCCAGGTCAGGTGATGAACGCCGTTGGTTACAGCGGTGATCTTGTCGGCAAATTTGGGGAATTGCCTGCGGGTGACGTCCCGATGCAGTCGACTGACACTGTTGACCGCCCGGTTGACCCGCATGGCCAGGGCCGTGAAATTGTATTCACCCGGGTACTCTTCGTCTTCGGCCAGCAGGTCAAGGATACGCTGACAGACCTTGTGGTTGATCCCGGAATACATGGCTCTCGGGAAACGGTCATGCCCTGCCTTGACCGGTGTATGGATGGTGTAGACAATCCGTTGGGAAACGGTATCCACAGCCTGCAGGATATCCTGCTCGCTCATGGTGTTATAAAATGTATCTCCCAGCTGTTTTTTCAGTTCCCTCTGAATCAGATGCAGGGAAACGGCAACTCCGTGCTGTTCATTGAGGTGAATTGTATGGGCCGTAAAGCCCAGCGTTCGCATGAGCGGGAGCGCACAGGAACCCAGCATCCGTCGCTGGTTGGCTTTCATGACCATTGTCTTGGCATTGTACAGCTGTTCAGCGGCCTCTCGTATCCAGGGCGGTGAGGATGGGATCTTGTAATCAATGAGAAACTCGGGCACAAAGTAATCGAGTTCTTCACTGATTTCCATCTTCATCCAGACCTGGGCTTTGATCTGTTCCGGTTCGTCTTGTGTGTTGAAGAATGGTACGGTTATTTCAAGAGGCGCATCCGGATTTTGGGGATCATGGAGTTGAAACAGGGTAGGGGTTTCCTCCGGCATCCAATGCGTGGCCTGGTCGATCTGACCAACCTTGGAATCGACAAACTGGGAAAAATATCCCTCCCTGTAGAGCAGGCTGATTGCCAGCACCGGAATATGCATGTCGGCCAGGCTCTTTAGCGTATCTCCAGCCAGTACCCCGAGGCCGCCGCTGTAGTTGGGAATTTTTCGCGGTCCATGCAGGTATTTCTGGATAAAGGCATTAACCACCGGGTCATCACTGTCCGTGATGTTCTGCTCATGAAGAAAATCCAGCAGTGGATGAAAGACATCCGGATCAGCCCCGATTTCCATGGAAATATAGGCCACTGAATTTCCGTCTGCTGTCCGGAGTCCGGACCAGACCTTATCGAAAATTGCCTGAGGAATACCAAAAAAAGTCCCAAATTCGTTATGGGAGACCAGTTCTTTTTCCGTGTCGATTGTAATTGCTTTTTCTGCTGTCACTTGCGGATACGTATATAGCTCAAAAAAGGAATGTTTCGGAGGCGTCGCTTCGTTTTTAACTCTGTTGTTCCCTGATATCTAAAGTCGACCTGAATTTCTAAGACTCTCAAACTAGAAGGGCTGATGCTGTTTTGCAAGCTAATTTCTTTTGTCTGAAAAAAATGTAACGGTTCCGGAAGAGGTAAAACTTTCCTTTACCCGGGCATGTAACTGTTCAGGAGTGCCCCAAATTTGCTGATTTAGGTCTTTGAAGCATACTTATACTCTTCGAGAAGGCCGAAATGAGTGAAGATGGGATGCTCCTGAACAGTTACAAAAAAATGTTGTATTCCTTTTGCAAAGAAGTAGAATTATGAACCAGTTGAACTGGTGCAGGCTTTTAAATCGGTAGGCCGTACGATGTATCCACTGGGAGGATAACATGCAGAAAGACGTATCGTTGTGGAAGTTTTTTGTGTTGGCTTTTTTTTTCAGCGTACTTTTAGTTGGTTGTAGTGAAAAGGCCCCGAAGCCGGAGGAGTCCATGACGGCAACAGAGGGGTTGGGCCCGGCAGAGTCTCTGGACACGCAGGCAAGCGAAATCGCTGTCACCATGGAAGGGAGAACCTCCGGACCGATGTTGCCCGTGTACTTTTCTTTTGACTCCGCTGCCATAGAAGGTGATCAGGTTTCCAGGGTTGAGAAGAATGCTGATTTTATCAAAGAAAATTCCACAATCCAGGTGCGAATAGAGGGCAATTGCGACCCTCGGGGAACCAGAGAGTATAATCTGGCCCTGGGGGAACGTCGGGCACAGAGTGCCAAGAAATATCTGGTTAATCTCGGTGTTGCCGGCGGGCAGTTGACTACGATCAGCTGGGGCGAGGAAAAATTGTTGTTGTATGGGCATGATGAGTTGTCCTGGGCCCAGAACCGACGCGCTGATTTTGTGATAGTGAAATAAGACTAAGCATCGTTTGCCGGATGGAGATGTAGGCCTCTATCCGGTTCCAGAAACTCCTCAAGGTTGCCTCAAGTGCGACTCAGTCGCCTCTTTTTATTATCTGGACGAATTTTTCCGGTGCAATCTAATAGTTAGTGTTCGACTATACACTCCGAGTGTTCGACTATACACTCCGGGGTCAGTGTCCGGCAGTGTGTATCAGCACGACTGAACTGTGAAAATGGTTAGGAAACCCGGGATGATCTGTTTCCCTGTATCCCCGGGGGGAGTGTTTAAGTTACAGCAGCTCTCTTATGGTTGCTCTGCAGTTGCGTATTCATAACAATCTGTTACATTTTTAATGTATGAGGAAGGTAAAAATGAAAAATAAAATCTGGTTGAGCAGTGTGTTCATGGTTGGTGTGTTTTTTGCGATGTCTCTGGTAACGACCGGCAGCGCCTTTGCCGGGGACACAAAAATCGGCGTGATTAACATGCAGAAAGTACTGGCAAGTTCCGCCGCCGGCAAGAAGGCCCAGAAAGAACTGGAAAAGAAGATGAATGAGTTGAAGGCAACCTTTAAGAAGGATGAGGATGCTCTTTTAGCCTTGCAGAAGGAAATCGAGAAAAAAAGCTCGGCCTGGAGTGATGAGATGAAGCAGGAAAAGGCTATTGAGTTTCAGAAGAAACGACGGGATCTCGGGACCAAGCAGGAAGATGCCAATATAGAATTAAAGCAGCTCCGTGAAAAACATCTGGCGCCTATCCTCAAAAAGCTTGAGCGAGTCGTCAAGGATGAGGCTGAAAAGGGCGGATACACCATTATTCTGCCGAACAATGCCGTACTCTACAAATCCGATGATGCTGATATAACAGCGGCGGTCACCAAGGCCCTTGATGCGGCAATGAAATAGAGCCGGTTCAGGCAATCAGCTCATTGTGAACCCACTTGAGTTTATAGCGTATACGCCGAAAAGCAACTGTGGCAGCTGTGGACACCCCACCTGCCTGGCCTTTGCCGTTGCCGTGACCAAAGGCGGGGCTCCGGCAACAGATTGTCCGTATGTCGATCCTGCCGCCCTGCCGCCTGAATTCAGGCAGGGAAAAGCAGACGGAAATTTACAGGCGGTGGAGCGGGGCCAGGACGAGCGCGATATGGCGCTGGTTGCCCATTTGAAATCCAAGATCAGAGACCTGGATTTTCAGCAGCTCTCCAGGCGGCTTGGTGCCCGCTGGTCTCCTGATCGGCCCGATATTTTACAATTTATTTACCTGGGCCGTCAGGTGGAGATAGGACGCAATCACCTTGAGGTCGATGGTGGGCAGCTGGTGGACCCCAGGGATCAGATACTGGTATACAACTATGTTGCATTCGGTGGGGGGCAGGCTCCTGAAGGGACCTGGGTGGGGATGGAAAGTCTGCCCAATTCCATTTCCAAAATTCGCACTCTGGCCACCTACTGCGAGCAGCGGCTGGCAGAGTGTTTTTCCGGTCGTGGCGGGCGGTTGACCGAACTCTGCCTGTGCGTCGGAGGTGTACAGGGGCCTGCCGATCAGAGTGCTGATGTCGGTATGATCTTACCGGTATTACCCTATGTGCCGCTGTATCTCTTATTCTGGGATGAAGAACCGGAAGACGGTTTTGAGGCGAAGATAAAAATTTTGTTTGATCATCAGGTTATGGATTTTCTTGATCTTGAGTCATTGGTTTTTGCTGCCGAACGGATGGCGGATCGGTTGATGGAGCTTGACCGGGCATGAGTACCGCAGAGTTAATAGATGCCGTTGCCCGCTTCGGCGATATCCGTATCCTGGTCATCGGCGATATTATTGTCGATCATTTTGTATGGGGCAGTGTATCGAGGATTTCTCCGGAAGCCCCAGTCCCGGTGGTCAACGTCAGCAAAGAGGAACTGCTGCTCGGCGGCAGTGCCAATGTTCTGCGCAATATTGCCTCACTCGGAGGCGGAGGTGCCCTCTGCGGACTGATCGGGTCCGACCCCATGGGTGAGGAGGTCCTTCGTCTGATGGGAGGCTTGCCGGCTCCGGTCTCCGGACTTGTTGCCGGTAAACGTCCGACAACTGTGAAGACCAGGGTCGTTGCCCAGGGCCAGCAGGTGGTTCGCTTTGACCGGGAAGAAACCGGTCCGCCGTCTGCGAAAACCCTTGACCTGCTCCTGTCCTATCTTGAGGATCATCTTGCCGGTTTTGATGCTGTTATTGTCTCTGATTACGCCAAGGGCGTGGTCAACGAGCAGCTGATGATTCGTTTGCACCAGCTGTTGGCCCGGATTCGTGAGCGGGAAAATACTCTGCTGCCGCTCATCGTTGATCCCAAGCCCATGAATCTGCACCGGTTTGTCGGTGCGACCATTATAACCCCGAACCACCATGAAGTAGAGAAGATGAGCGGGATGCTGGTTGTTGACGACCAGAGCCTGCTGGCCGCAGCCAGGCAGATTCGGGAGGAGATAGACTGCCGGGCGGTTCTTGTGACCCGGGGCGAGGCCGGTATGGCCCTGTTGCAGGACGACGACACCCTGGTGACCATCCCGACCATGGCCAAGGAAGTCTATGATGTGACCGGGGCCGGGGATACGGTTGCCGCAACCCTTGCACTCGGGCTGGCGGCGGGATGCTCCATGAAAGATGCGGCGATTCTGGCCAATCATGCGGCCGGTATCGTGGTCGGTAAGGTGGGCACGGCCTCGGTGAGCAGCCTTGAATTGCAGGAAGCACTGGTCATTGCTGACGGATCAGTATAATTCCGGAAGAGAACTGGGAGAAAAAAATATGCGGCCACGAAGTATGACCGGTTTCGGACGGGGTGAAGCCCAGGCCGAGGGGCGAACCTGGACGGTTGAAATAAAAACCGTCAACCATCGTTTTCTGGATCAGCGCATCGTCCTGCCCCGGAGTTTCAGCGGCCTGGAGGAGCGGGTAAAAAAACTGATCGCCGGTCGGCTTGACCGCGGCCGGGTCGAGGTCAATGTCGGCCTGCAGGGTGATACCTCAGCCGGGGTCAGCCTGCAGGTCAATATGAACCTTGCCGAACAGTATCACCGCTGCCTGCAGCAGATCAATGAAGAACTTGGGCTCGGATACCATATCGGCCTTGGCGACATGCTCACCCTGCGTGACGTTATTCGTCAGCAGGAAGAGGGGGTTGATCTGGATGCGGAGTGGAAGACTCTCAGCCAGGCGGTCACTGCGGCGCTTGATGAATGTGATCGCATGCGGGAACAGGAAGGGCAGTCCCTGAAGAATGATCTGGGCGGCCGCCTGCAGAGTTTTACCCGGATTGTTCGGACCATAGAGGAACAGGTGCCCGAGCTTCTGGAGCTGCGGCAGCAGGAGTTGAAGGTACGGATCGAAAAGCTGCTGGATGGACTTGATATGGATCCGGCTCGTTTTGCCCAGGAAGCGGCCTACATGGCGGATAAGGCCGATGTGACCGAGGAAATAGTCCGATTGCACAGCCATATTGATCAGTTTGATCGGTTTCTGGCCGGTGATGAGCCGGTCGGCCGCAGGCTTGATTTTCTTCTCCAGGAGTTCCTGCGTGAAGTGAACACCCTGGCCTCGAAGATCAGTAATGGCTCCATTGCCCATCTTGGAGTGGAGATGAAAAATGAGATCGAGAAACTGCGCGAGCAGGTGCAGAATATAGAGTAGACTTCAGGCAGAGTTGTTTGCCGCTATGGACAACAGACTTAAGAATTGCTGATACCACTTAGGGCTTGTAGGAAAATAACATGGCTGATATTGCGCTTAGGTTTGGGTCAGATTTGGATGAGGAGATTGAACAAAACCGCAGGCGTAGCAGGGCTACGTCGAGGATTTTGTGATTGAGCCTCATTCAAATACGACCC
>JAJRQC010000003.1 GCA_024280455.1 Deltaproteobacteria bacterium
AATCAATCTATTTGAAATTTATTTTTGGTAGTAACGGCTCACACTGGACGTCAGTTTGAGTCAGACTAGCTGGAAAGATGGAGGCTTTTCTGTATCTTTCAGTGTCAGGAATTAATCTATGAAAGTGTTTGACAAGGACAAGTACCATCCATAGTCTTTCTCCTGAAAATAAAAAAACTCAAGTTTTAAACTTGTTCAACCCTTTGATATATCAAAAGAGTTAAAGATACATCAAATTGACTTGTGCAGTTTACGGTTGCCGGTTTACAGTGATCTCAAACTGAAGCCGTTGGAATGGTCAAGTCATTAACTCAATAAAAATATCAGCGATTCCGTAGGTTGGGTTGAGGGACGAAACCCAACAAATAATGGTAGCTAAAGGTTGGGTCTCGATGTCTCGCAGACTCGCGTCTCGGTTCCTCAACTGCAGGGAAGCGTAGACTCCGACCTACACAAAAAAAAAGAACTTAAGTTAATGATATTGAACTGCAAACTGTAAGCTCGCCGCAGGCAACACAAGGTAACCTATTAAAAATAACATAACCATTGCCGCAGAATCGTCCAGTCAAACGATCTGTTTTCTTTCGGCAATGGACCCATTATGCGGTCAGAGCCCGGTAAATTTCAGGCATCCTGGCAGGCAGTTTGCGGACGTCATTTATAAAGATATAGTTTCCCTCGCCATACATATGGGCCATATAATCGTGGGCATGGCGGTCAATGGTGATACAGAAGGGGTGCAGACCGGCCGACCGTGCTTCAAGCAGGGCCTGCCGGGTATCTTCAATGGCATAGTCCCCCTTGTAATCGTCATAATCCTCGGGCTTGCCGTCGGAGAGGATAATCAACAGACGAATGCGGGCATCTACGCCCTGAAACAGCGTGGTCATATGGCGAACAGCCGGGGCCATCCGGGTATATTCACGAGGGGCAATGGCGGCGATACGTTGCCTGACCTCATCGGAATAGGGCTCATCAAGATGTTTGACATGAAAGGTCTCACAGCGCAGACGGCGCATTCCTGAAAAACCATAAATACCGTACCGGTCGCCCAGCACCTCCATGGCCTCACAGATAAGGACCAGCGATTCTTTTATTGCAGTTCCAACCCACCCTTCCGTAGAGTTGGACATATCGACCAGGAAATACGCCGCTATATCCCGCTCATCCCGCTGCAAACGGATAAAAAGCCGGTCGGAAGGCGGCAGGCCTGCCTGGGTATCGGCAATAGATTCCACCAGGGCGTCAAAATCTATATCATCCCCGTCCCGCTGCCGCCTGAGGAAACGCTCCTGGTTGCGCATCATTTCAAACTGATGGCGCAGACGGATAATCTGGCCCCGATACCTGGCAAGGGTTGCGGCGACAAAGGTTGAACGAACCGGTTCCATCTCCAGCTCGGTGAGGATGCACCAGTTCTTCCGATACCCGTTTCGCCGGTAATCCCATTCATCATAGGTCACCGGCGCCACGCAGGCCTGCTGCGACTCTGTTGCTGATGCAAACTCGCCTTCTGCCATGGACTGCCCGGCCCGGCCCATGGCACTTGTGACATAGCGCGACGGCGTCATCCCGAGATCCGCCATCTGCCGGACGGTGTTTTCCAACTCTTCCGGAAGTTCAAAGGATTCATTGGCAAGGGTAAGATAGAGAGTCTCTTCGCTATCCGTCCCCGAGCCCTGCTCTCTGGTCATCAGGATGGCTTTATCCCCTGCACTCTCCCCTCCCCCGGTTCCTTTTCCTGTTGCTCTTCAATGAACCCTTTTGCTTCAGGCAGGGTTAACAAATAGGTGGAAAGACCATCAATAAAGTCTTCTTCAATGAGCTGCCGTTGTCTTTGCCTGGCCGCATAGACTGATTGAAGGCAAAGTTCTCCCTGAAAGAGAACTGGAGCCTCCACATACTCCTTTTTACTCTCTTCAAGGACCCTGTCGTACAGTGTGCGGCATAGGGTAACACTGGTTTCCGGCCCGGCATCTCCTGCCGTCAATCTGGAAAGAATCTCAGTATACCATAGTTCCATACCCGCTGTCGGCCGGGTTTCGAGCAGGCAGCACTGCTGATCCAGAACGGATAAAACCGATGCCTCTTCACCGTCGTGCGCTGTTGCCGGGAACAATGCCTTCCGCATCCGGCGGGTTGAGCGCATCAATCCCGGCAGCTCCTTTTGCAGAAAAAAACCGATCCTGAGGGTCTCCAGGGTGTGGTAAAGCCGGGCGGCCAGCTGTGGTTCGGAAAAAGAGTTGAGAAAATGCTCCAACCCCTCATTGTGTTGATCACCAGAGTTCTGTCCCGGAAATTCAGGGAAAAAGGTATTCTGATGAATAAAAGACCACTGGTAACTGGCCAGAAGTTTATACAGGGTTGTATTATCCTTCTCCCGGTCGAAATGGGTTAATTCAGCAGGCAGGTAAAGAGTTCCGGTATCGGTGAATGCGGTTTCCGCCGCAGCCAGGTCCAGGCGCCCACCTGCCAGGCCCTGAACATAGGGCAGCAGCCAGCCCGCAACCTCGGCCAGGCGTACACCGCCCCGGCCCTGCATCCGGCAGACGAAATTCCGTTCCACATCAAGCATGAACTGTTGCGCAGCCCGCAAACCGCCGACTTCATAATGATCCAAGGTTTCATTGACCCAGGACGGCAGATCCGATTCCCGAATGCAGACAAGTGCCTTCTGCACCAAGCCGAGATAGTTATAGCACAGGGAGTTGGAGACCGGCCAGATCACCGGAACCTGGGCAAGAATAGATTCCAGCATCGGATCGTCGACCAGAGATTCGACAGCCTCCTCGACATCCCACTCATTGGGGAGCTCGGGGGCAATCAGTGTATAAAACCGCTCTACCAGTGTTTGCGTATCCATGGCAGTCATCAAAACAGAGAAGACGCCATCTCATCAATGGCGGCAAGCAGTTCAGGATCATCGGTCAACGACTCGGTAATCGCCGCCGGGCAGGCCGTGTTCACATCAATGCCCTGGTTGAGCAGCTTGCCCACCTGGATAAGCAGCCGGGTGGATGCGCCCTCGGCCAGACCGGAATCCTTCAGGCTGCGGGTCATACCGGCAAACCGAACAAGGGTCCGGGCAAGTTCAGTATCGACACCGCCTTCACGACAGACAATCTCGGCCTCGAACTCCGGGGCCGGATAATCAAAGGATAGGGACACAAACCGCTGCCTTGTTGAGGGTTTCAGATCTTTTAAAACAGACTGATAGCCGGGATTATAGGAAACAGCCAGCATAAATTCCGCTGGCGCGCTCACCAGCTCTCCCCGCTTTTCAATCGGCAGTTCCCGTCGATCATCGGCCAGGGGATGAATGACCACGGTGGTATCTTTACGGGCCTCGACAATTTCATCAAGATAGCAGATGGCTCCAGCCCGTACAGCCAGGGTCAGAGGACCGTCGGCCCAGAAGGCCTCACCGGCACGGATAAGGTAGCGCCCCACCAGGTCGGAGGTGGAGAGATCATCATGACAGGAGACCGTAATCAGAGGTCGCTCGAACCTCCAGGCCAGATACTGCATGAAACGGGTTTTCCCACAGCCGGTCGGCCCCTTCAACAAGAGCGGCAACCCCTCGCGATAGGCCGCTTCCGCGACCTCTATTTCACTGCCGGTGCTGAGATAGTAGGGTTCATCAACTATGCGATGCTCGTCAAGCTGCAACCTGTCTTTTTCCATTCATTGTCTCCTGCTTTTTTTTATTGTGCAAACTATTGTACAAACATAACCGTTCTCCACGGAGTAAATGAGGTCGAGAAACCCATATTTGTAAGCGTTTACCAGTACCTTAGATTTGTTCATTTTTGACTTTGAAGCATACTGGTGCTATTCGAGAAGGTAAAAATAGACGAAGATGGGGTACTGGTGAACGCTTACGTACAAACAATAAGTCCTGGTCGCAAAAACGGCAACCTGATGGTTGTTTGCAGAAGAGAGCTTGAGCATTGCACATTCCATCATCCATGATTATGATCTTGTGTTAAATATTTTCTCCGCCAAGCGCTTGAAAACATGTGCCGCACCACTGCGCTTCCGGACGAATCATAGAAAAACAAAGACTCATGTTGCTGAGAAACGAGCGCTGAGCATTGAGAGGGTCAACCATCCATGTGTGTAGATCTGCATACCCATTCCATATATTCCGACGGCACCTCAACTCCGGAAGAGCTGGTTCTGCAGGCGGCTTTATTGAAATTGCGTGGACTGGCCATAACCGATCACGATACCATGGAAGGGTACCGGGAAGCTTTGGACGCAGGCAATCGTGCCGGCATATGCATTGTCTCCGGCCTTGAAATCAGTTGCCTGCACGGCCCCCTTTCTCTACACATGCTTGGCTTTGGTGTTGACCCGGAAAACGCCGTCCTCAACTGTAAGCTGCAGCAGCTTCAGGACGGACGCAGAACAAGAAACCGCCAGATCCTTGCAAAGCTGGCTGATCTCGGCATACAAATCAGTGACGATGAACTGCAGGAAAACTCCAAATGCGGCCAGACCGGCAGACCCCATATTGCCCGCCTGCTGGTGGAAAAAAGGATTGTATCGGGCATGGACCAGGCATTCCGCCGCTACCTCGGCAAAGGAAAACCAGCCTATGTCGAACGGTTCTGTTTCAAGGCAGCCGAGGCCATTGACTTTATCCATGGCGCCGGAGGAGCTGCAGTGCTTGCCCATCCAGGCATACTCTCACAAGATATGCGCCTGCAGACCAGGCTGGTCCATGAACTTGTTGAACGAAAGCTTGACGGCCTGGAAGTGTTCCATCCAGCCCATTCAAAAAAAGTACAAAAAAAGCTGCATGGACTGACTCAACGGTATAATCTGATCACAACCGGCGGCAGTGATTATCATGGTGGGAACCATGGGGACAAAGGCCTTGCCGGGGATAAACGGAATATATGCCCTCCCGATGCCATTCTGGAAGAGTTACTGGAACGTATAGAGGCCATTCGCGTAAACGGTTCAAACGGTTCAAACGGTTCAAAAAAAAAATAATGTCCCGGGGCACAGAATAAACTTTTATCTCACACCAAGATGCCAATAAAGGAAAAAACATGCACACCATACTTGTTGTTGACGACGAGCCCAACTATCTGATCGTACTGGCTGAGCTGCTGCGGGATGAAGACTATGAAGTCTTTACGGCAGACAGCGCCACCGCCGCCCTGCCCATCGTCCGGAACACTGATCTGGACCTGGTGCTTTCCGACATGAAAATGCCGGGTATGGACGGCATCGCCTTTATGAAAAAAATAAAGGAATTCAATAAAAATCTGCCGGTCATCCTGATCACCGCCTATGCCGAGGTTGAAAAGGCGGTCGAGGCCATGCACCTTGGCGCCTTTACCTATCTGGCCAAGCCCTTTTCCAATGAGCAGCTCCTGGCCTCCATCCGCAAGGCCATTGAGCATTACGGCCTGGTCCGTGAAATCAAACGGCTTCGGAGCGAGATCAGTCCCCGCTCCGGTTTTGAGGGCATGATCGGAAAAAATCCAAACATGCTGTCGGTGTATCAGTTGATAGAAAAAGTCGCCCCTGCTCCCTCCTCGGTCCTGATCACCGGCGAGTCCGGGACCGGAAAAGAGCTCGTGGCCCGGGCCATCCACAATCTCAGCCCACGCCGTGAGGCCCCCTTTATCTCCGTCAACTGTGCCGCCCTGAGCTACACCCTGCTCGAATCCGAATTGTTCGGCCATGAAAAAGGGGCCTTTACCGACGCGATTTCCATGCGCAAGGGCCGTTTCGAGCTCGCCGACGGCGGAACCCTCTTTCTTGATGAAATCGGTGAAATGCCGGCCTCGCTGCAGGCAAAACTCCTCCGGGTCCTGCAGGAACGAGCCTTTGAACGGGTAGGCGGAAATACAACCCTGACCATTGATGTCCGAATTCTGACCGCCACCAACAGGGAAATAAAAGACGAGGTCGACAAGGGCAACTTCAGGGAAGACCTGTACTATCGCTTAAACGTCATCCACATTCATCTGCCCCCACTCAGGGAACGTGTCGATGACATCCCGGCCCTGGTCACCCATTTTCTCCAGAAGAACGCCGGCCGCCTGGGCAAAGAACAGATAGCTATCTCTCCGGAGGCACTGCGTCTGCTGGTCACACTCCCCTGGGAGGGAAATATCCGCGAACTGGAAAATACCATTGAACGGGCGGCAATCCTCTGTGCCGACGATAGAATCGAGGCCGAGGATGTCCAACCCGACTCTACTGAGTTCAGGGCTCAGAAGTGGAGTTCCGGCCTGGATCTGGCCCAGTTTGTCCCCGAAGGACTTGCTCTGTCCGAGGTGTTAAACGGAATTGAAGAGAAGCTCGTCCGCCAGGCCCTGGAAAATGCCAATAATATCCAGGCCCGGGCCGCTGAACAACTCGGGATCACCAAGAGGCTGCTCCAGTATAAGATGAAGAAGTATAAGTTACAGCGGAAGAAGAAATAAGATGGAAGAACTCAGCAAAATGCTGATCTAAGGACAAATTATTTTTTCTTCTTATAGGGAAGTGTTATCTGCAGACAGTCTAAACAATCAAACTCTGGATCCTTATGATCTATGACAATTAGTAGCTGCTTCAATCACTTTCACACAATTCAAATATACTCGACACAAGTAATTCGACATTTTTTCTACAAAAAAAATCACCCCGCAAGCTCCGGCGGCAGCGGGACGTCCGTGGTTCTGCCGCCCCAGTTTAACTTATTGCGCAGGATGGTGAAATAACCCTTGTGAGGCGAACTGACCAACAGTAACGGCTTGTCGGCCGCCTCCACCAACAGGCCATCCGTCTCGTTTAGGGTCCAGCCGAGTTTGCCGTCAACCATCACCTTGACATCATTAGCCACGTCGGCCAGCTGGGTGCTGATGCGGACCTTGGGCGACAGCAGCACCGGACGGGACTCCAGCATGAAGGGACAGATCGGGGTCACCAGTAGGGAATTGAGCTCGGCCTGGATGATGGGGCCGCCGGCCGAGAGGTTATAGGCCGTGGAACCGGTGGGAGTGGAGATAATCAACCCGTCCGCCTTATAGGTTGCAATGTACTCTTGATCGGCCCAGCAGCGCAGCCGCAAGACCCGTTCAACACTGCCTTTGACTACCACGACCTCATTTAAGGCAAACATGGGTTCAGTAGCGGTGCCGTCTTTGTGGATGAGTGAGGCCTTCAGCATCATCCGCCGTTCGATATTAACCTCACCGGTTAGAATGGTCTCCAGGGCCTGTTCCATCTCTTCGGCAGCGACCTCGGTCAAAAAACCAAGATTCCCCAAATTTATACCAACCACTGGAATATCAAATTCCGCCGCTTGAGCCGCAACGTGGAGCAGGGTCCCGTCTCCACCCAGGATAACCAGCATATCCATCCCGGCCTCGATACAGCCAAGACGACTCCGCACACCGCGTTCCTTGAGCCAGCCTGCAAGCTCTTCACCGACCTTTCTGACCCGGGGACTGTCGTGCCGGGGGATGATCCCGACAAAACGTATAGTCATGAACCGAGCTCTCTGGAGCGCTTGGTTGCCCGGTCAACAGCAGCCATGACCGTTCCGCGCAGACCGGCCTCTTCCAGCACCTGCAGACCGGCAATCGTTGTCCCCCCTGGCGAGGTGACCATGCCCTTGAGCACTGCAGGCGGCTCTCCGGTTTCAAGGGCCAGCTTCGCCGAACCGTACACGGTCTGCAGGACCAGCTGCTGGGCGACCGGCCGGGGAATACCGGCAAGAACTCCGCCGTCGATCATGGCCTCGATAAAGGTAAAGACATACCCCGGGCCTGAGCCGGAGAGTCCGGTCACTGCATCAAGCAGGTTTTCCGGCAGATGGACACAGGTACCGATGGCGGAAAAAATTTCCAGGCCCAGCTCCAGATCTTCCGGGGAAGCCGCCTTGTTGGGACTGAGCGCCGAGGCTCCGGCAAGGACCAGAGCTGGCGTATTAGGCATGACCCTGATCACCCGCTGCCCGTCGCCGACCACCTGTTCAATGGCGACAAGGGGTACTCCGGCGGCAATGGAAATCAGCAGATGTTGACTGCCCATAACCGGTTTATACTGTTCCAGTACCGGCTGCATGATCTGGGGTTTAATTGCCAGGATAAGAACTGAGGCAAAAGCACACAGATCCGTAGCCGCGGCGGTGACTTGAATGCCGTAGGTTTCCTGTAAATACGCACAACGTTTTTCATCCGGTTCGGCGGTCATGATATTGGCTGCCTGAACAAGTCCGGATTCTATCATACCGCGGACAAGGGCCTCGCCCATCTGGCCGCCACCGATCAAACCAATTTTTTCTGAAGTGTTCATAGAATATCATCCATCTTGAGTAGAGGTTCCGTACCAGGGAGTGCCTTGTTTTGACTATGATTCCCCGCCTGCGCGGGGATGACGGAGAGGTACAGGGGATTGTCTACAAAAAAAGCCCTGGATTCCCGCAAGGATGGAGGTAGTGCAGACTCCGATCCTGTATCCATGCACTGGCCAACAAGAAATAAAGCTTTTTACAGAGTTTGGTATAGTGCCACGAAAAATAAAAGTATATGTACCAGTTTTTTCCCGGAAAAAGGACAAAAAAAAGCCCGCCGGTCTTTGCCGGCAGGCTGAACAAATATGTATTCTTTTTTACGTCAGTACAAACTATGCGGCACAGGCGGTCTGGGCGATGGCAGCATCCGAACGGTTGGAGAAGAACGGTGGGAACCGGCTTCCGGCAGTTCGAGTTTCACTGATGGCTGTACGATGGGTTCCGTGCCCTCTCTTCTGAAACTTTACATATTCCCAGCAGTTTGGATTATCGACAATGGCCTGCATCAATTCGAGGTGGAGGCTGTGTCCGGAACGATTGGCAACGACATGTCCGAGAACCGGGCCGCCTAAAAGGACCATATCACCAATCAGATCAAGAAGTTTATGGCGAACGAACTCATCATCAAACCGTAGTCCGTCTTCGTTGAGGATGGAACGACCATCCCAGTGAATGGCAATCACATTGTTAAGGTTGCCGCCCTTGGCCAGTCCATTCTTCCAGAGTTGTTCAACCTGCTCGACAAAACCAAAGGTTCTGGCCCGGGCTATCTCCTGACAGAAACGTTTACGGGTGACTTCAACACTGTATGTCTGCTCGTTGATTAAATTGCCATCAAAACTGATTCGGCCGGTTACCTTGAAACCATCATATGGTTCTATACGGATACTCTTTTTCCCGCTTGTCACGCTGACCGGACTGGTGATGCGAAGAATTTTACGAAGGGCGTGTTGTTTTTTCCGGCCACCGCGTTTAAGTAGATGAATAAACGGACCGGCACTTCCATCCATAATCGGGACTTCATGGCCGTCTATATCAATATGTACATTATCAAGACCTGATCCGTGCAGAGCCGCCAGCAGATGCTCAGTGGTGGAGATTTTTGCCCGTCCTTCACCAATTGTCGTGGCCAAGGTCGTATCAACAACCTTGTCCATGTGCGCCGGAACAGCGTTTTGGCCTTTGATATCGGATCGAAAAAAACTGATGCCCGCATTTGCAGATGCCGGCCTGAGTGTCATGTTCACAGCCCTACCCGTATGGAGGCCGATACCGCAACAGGTTACCGCTCGTTTCAAGGTGTACTGATGAGGTTCAATGTATGAGGCCATAGATTTCCTGTGTGCAATAGAGGTTAATTGGATCTATAGCTTATTATTTGCAAATTACACGCCAGCTGCAAGAAAACACTGACAACCGACCAAGCCCCGTAACAATACCACTAAAGATCAACCTGTTACATTAACAATAACTCGGCCTGACACCTGTCGCAATATCAACAAACGCCGTGTCAAAACGAACACAATCCGCAAATAATCGACAAAGTGTTGATTTTTCGACACAGCTGATAACCTTTCCTAATGAGAAGATTTTTTAGCCCTATATGCCCTGACGGTTTCAAGAACCATGTCATTAAACCGCTCCGGGACCTCTACTTCAAGACGGATTCCATATATTGGTACGCCGAAGTCGGCATTGCCGAGCTTGACCATATCCTTTTCCGTGGTCACGACACAGCCGGCTCCGCTTTTTTTCACCTGTTCTCTGATCCGGTGCAGATCATCCTTTTTGTAGGCATGATGATCACTCAAAATCAGAAAATCAACGGGAACCAGACCGCAATTTTCCACGGTCGTCTTAAACGATTCCGGACGGGCTATGCCGCACAGGCCAAGTGACGAGTCAAGCTCGGGCGGATCTTGCGTAAGCAAGGTGAAGCTGTCTTCTCCCTCGCGTTTGACATACCCGACCACCCGATTGCTGCTGGTGTAGACGTCCTTACCGGGAAAGCGCTCCTGCAGGAGATCGGTAAACCGTGTACAACGCTCCGTATTCGCCTCGTTGACCCCGGTCATGACAAAACACGAACTACGCCAAAGGGCGGATACAGGTTCGCGCAGATCACCTCCTGGAAAGATTCGCGAGTTCCCTGCCAGAAAATCAGCGGAAAACAGGACAAGATTCAGATCTCTGCCCACGGCCATGTGCTGAAAACCGTCATCAAGAAGAAGCACGTTCGCTCCCATTTCAACCGCCCGCCGGGCAGGGAGTTTTCGGATGATACCGGTGAGCACTGGTACACCGGGCAAGGTCTCGGCCAGCAGACGCGGCTCATCACCGACAAATTCCGCCGGCAGCAGAATCTGCTCGCCGTCGGAAACCACGTTGACCGGCTCTTTGGTTGCCCCGCCGTACCCTCGACTGACAACGGCCGGTCTGAAACCGTTTTCCACCAGCAAGCGGGCAAGATTCTGTACCATCGGAGTTTTTCCCGTCCCGCCAAGGGTCAGATTTCCGACGCTGATAACCGGAACCGGGAAGTATGTGGTCTTGAAGAGTCGACGCTGGTAACAACTCTCCCTGAACCGCATCAGTGTGCCGTAAAGCGGAGAGAAAGGCCTCCCCAGGTTAAAAATTAGTTTTTTTTTCATCCATTCCCTCTGTCATCTGCACCGGTTGCCAATGGGCTGATACCGTAAAAACTAAGTTGACGACTGTAAATAAAAAAATTATTCCTACCGTCATTCGGTTCATCATGGTGATTTCTTTTTTTTTACGCTCTTATTTTTTGCAGTGCAAATTTCCCCTGATGAAGTATGAAGGGGAGAGTACTTGAGAGGTATTTTCTTCTTCAATTGTTATAAAAATGAGCTACAAGGAGGTTCAGACGTGAAGATGCATCACAAACTGCTGACAATGATTGCCGCAGCTGCCTTGACCGCAGGTATGGCTGCAGGGGCCATGGCTGCCGACACCATTAAAATCGGCGTTGCCGGTGCCCACAGCGGCGACCTTGCCTCATATGGGCTGCCGACTGTAAAGGCTGCGGAGCTGGTCGTTAAAGAGATTAATGAGGGCGGCGGGATCAATGGTGCCAAACTGGAACTGCTGGTGGAAGACGATGTCTGTAAGCCGGAAGTGGCCACCAACACCGCAACCAAGCTGGTCAGCGAAGGGGTAAATGTTGTTATCGGTCATATCTGCTCCGGTGCGACCAAAGCAGCGCTGCCCATCTATCGTGATGCGGGCGTTATTGTCATGTCTCCCTCCGCCACCAACCCGGAGCTGACCCAGAGTGGGGACTATCCAAACTTTTATCGAACCATCGCATCTGATGACGCCCAGGCTCGAACCGAGGTCGATTTTGCAACCAACGTCCTCAAGGTCAAGAAAATCGCAGTCATTCATGACAAGGGCGACTACGGTAAAGGACTTGCGGAATTTGCCAAAAAATTCATCGAGCAGGATGGTAAAGCTGAAGTCGTCCTCTTTGAAGGGGTCACACCTGGAGCGGTTGATTACTCCGCCGTTGTCCAGAAGATCAAACGTTCCGGCGCTGAGGCGGTTATCTTTGGCGGCTACCATCCGGAAGCCTCCAAAATCGTCACCCAGATGCGCAAAAAACGGATGAAAACCCTATTCATCTCCGATGACGGTGTAAAAGACGATACCTTTATCAAAGTTGCCGGCAAGAATGCCGAAGGCGTCTACGCCACCGGACCGGCCGATGTATCCAGCAACCCCCTGACCAAGAAATACCGAGACAAGCACCAGCAGGCATACGGCTCCGAGCCCGGAGCATTCTTTGACAATGCCGTTGCCGCTGCTCTGGCATTGACCAACGCCCTGGCCAAGGCAGGCTCTACCGACCAGGCCGCCATCACCGCGGTCCTGCGCAGTGACGATGTCGCCACCCCCTTCGGTAATCTCCACTTTGACGAAAAGGGCGATGCCATCGGGGTTGGATTCTCCATGTATCAGGTAAAAGACGGTCAATACGTTCAGATTCAGTAAACAGCCCGTCAACTTTATTTTGCATCCGGTACAGATACTCCTGTACCGGATGTTTTTTTTTGCTGAAACAGTGTAAGCTGATCTTATGGACTATTTTATAGAACTTTTCTTCAGCGGCCTGACCCGGGGCTCAATATACGCACTCATCGCCCTGGGCTACACCATGGTCTACGGCATCATCGGCCTGATCAATTTTGCCCACGGTGAAATTTACATGATCGGGGCCTTTACAGCCCTGATCGTCTCCACAGTGCTTTCCATCTTCGGTCTTCCCTTGCCGGCAATCATCATTCTGACACTTCTTGCTTCGGCAATATGGTCGGCATCCTATGGCTATACAGTGGAAAAAATAGCCTACCAGCCCCTGAGGAATGCGCCCCGACTGTCGCCGCTGATCTCAGCCATCGGCATGTCCATGTTCCTGCAGAACTACGTCCTGCTGGCCCAGACTTCGGATTTTCTCCCCTTTCCGGCCCTGATCCCGGACTTTGCCTTTATGGAACCCTATGCCTCTACCATCGGTTCCTCGGATCTGGTCATCCTGGTGACCACCGCTGTGGTCATGCTGCTGTTGACCTGGCTGATCAAATTCACCCGGACCGGCAAGGCAATGCGGGCAACGGCTCAGGATCGCAAGATGGCCATGCTGGTCGGCATCAACGTCGACAACGTCATATCCATCACCTTTATTATCGGCTCCGCACTAGCTGCCATCGGCGGCCTGCTCATTGCCGCCCATATCGGCCAGATTAACTTTTATATCGGCTTCGTTGCCGGGATCAAGGCCTTCACGGCTGCGGTACTCGGCGGCATCGGTTCCATTCCCGGCGCAGTTCTGGGCAGCTTCATTCTCGGCCTGACCGAGGCCTTTGCCACCGGGTATGTCTCCAGTGACTATGAAGATGTCTTTGCCTTTTCCCTGCTGGTCCTGATCCTGATCTTTCGACCTTCCGGACTTCTCGGCAAGGCAACCATAGAAAAGGTCTAGGTGCCGGGCCCGAAAGGAGCACAGGTACTCACAAAGTTTTCATAGGAAAATTTTCATAAGAAAAAATACGGATGATCTCTTTAAAAGATATTCAAAAAGGCCTGCTGGTCAGTCTCTGGTTTGTCTTTCTGACCTTTCCCCTGCTGGTGATCAAGGTCAACCCGATAGAACGGGTGATTACCTGGAGATGGTACAACATGCTCTGGATCGCTCTTGCCAGTTTCTGCTGTTACCTGGGGGTCAGAGTGTATAAATCCAGACAACTCACCCGTCATAAACGGGTCAAGCTGGGGATCGTAAAAGAACGTGCCGCCTGGAGCGTACGCATCCTCAAAGAACCCAGCGTCTACATCCCTTTTCTTCTCGTCGTCGGCCTGTTTGCCCTGGTCTTTCCCTGGATTTTTTCAACATACCAGACCAATATCATGGTTACGGCACTCATGTATATCGTACTCGGCCTGGGCCTGAACATCGTGGTCGGGGTGGCGGGCCTGCTTGATCTTGGTTATGTGGCCTTTTATGCTGTCGGCGCCTACTCCTATGCCCTTTTAAATATGCATTTCGGCCTTGGATTCTGGATGGTACTGCCCATCGGCGGTCTGCTGGCCGCCTCTCTCGGCATCCTTCTCGGTTTCCCGGTTCTGCGACTCCGTGGTGATTATCTGGCCATTGTTACCCTGGGTTTCGGTGAGATTATCCGCCTGATCCTGGAAAACTGGAATGACTTCTCCCAGGGTCCCAGCGGGATTTCCAACATTCCCAGGCCCGGTCTTTTCGGTCTGCACCTCTCCCTTGATCAATCTATTACCTATCTCTATTATCTGGTCATCGCCATGGTTCTGTTCACCATCTTTGTGGTCAACCGCCTGCAGAACTCCCGTATAGGCAGAGCCTGGTTTGCCCTCCGCGAAGACGAAATTGCCTGTCAGGCCATGGGAATCGACAAGACCAGGACCAAACTTACGGCATTCGCCCTCGGGGCCTTCTGGGCTGGAATGGTCGGGGTTATTTTTGCCGCCAAGACCACGTTCGTCAATCCGGCAAGCTTTACCTTCCTTGAATCGGCCATCATCCTCTGCATCGTTGTCCTCGGGGGAATGGGGTCTATCATCGGGGTTATTCTCGCTGCCCTTATCCTGATTCTCATGCCTGAATACCTGCGGGCCTTTTCCGACTATCGAATGCTTGTGTTTGGCGCCGTACTGGTGACAATGATGATATTCCGCCCCCAAGGGCTCATTGCCAATGTTCGCAGAACCTATAACATACCGAAAGTATAAGCTGAACCACATGGAACCCTTACTCAATATAACCGGCCTGACCATGGATTTCGGAGGGATCAGGGCCCTTGACCACCTGGATCTTAGTGTGCAACAGGGTAAGATAGTCGCTCTTATCGGCCCTAACGGTGCCGGCAAAACCACCTTTTTCAACTGCTTGACCGGAATATACAAACCAACATCAGGTGACCTGCTGCTCACACCTCCGGGCCGTGAAACCAGCCGTTTAAACGGCTTGAAGCCCAACAGGGTAACCCAGCATGGACTGGCCCGGACATTTCAAAACATCAGGCTGTTCCCCAACATGACCGTTCTGGAAAATGTGATGATCGGTCGACACTGCCGTACCCGGGCCAAGATCCTGGGCGCTATTTTCAGGAACCGCAAAACGGTTCAGGAAGAAAAAGAAATTGTTGCCTTAAGCCTCTCGATCCTGAAAAAAATCGGCTTGTACGACATGCATGACGAGTTTGCAAAAAACCTGCCCTATGGCGCCCAGCGACGCCTGGAGATAGCCCGCGCACTGGCGACTGACCCTCTTCTTCTCCTTCTTGACGAGCCGGCCGCCGGGATGAACCCGCAGGAAACCAGTGAGCTCGATGAACTGATTACAGCCATCCGTGATGACGGTCTCTCCATTCTTCTCATTGAACACGACATGAAACTGGTCATGAGCCTGTCTGATCATATTTTTGTCATGGATTATGGGAAGAAAATTGCCGAGGGCGACCCCAAATCAATCCGTAACAATCCCGAAGTCATCAAGGCCTACCTTGGGGAGGATATAGACGATGCTTGAGCTTAAGGGTATCAGCACCTTCTATGGCAACATCCAGGCCCTGCATGATATCAGTCTGAAGGTCGAAGAGGGAGAAATCATCACTCTGATCGGAGCAAACGGGGCCGGGAAATCCACCACCCTCATGTCGATCAGCGGGATTGTTCCGCCACGCACAGGCGAAATTCTGTTCAAGGGCAAGCCAATTCACGAGTTAAGTCCTAATAAAATTGTCGGCCTGGGTCTTTGCCAGGTTCCGGAAGGACGCCACATTTTTCCGGATCTGACGGTTGCGGAAAACCTGGACATGGGAGCCTTTCTTCGCAAAGACAAAAAACAGATTGAAGGGGATCTTGAATATATTTACGATCTTTTTCCCATTCTGCAAAAACGACGCAACCAGCCGGGGGGCAACCTGTCCGGTGGGGAACAGCAGATGCTTGCCATCTCCAGGGCGCTGATGGCAAGACCGCAACTCCTGCTGCTTGATGAACCATCCATGGGGCTGGCCCCGCTTGTGACCAGGCAGATTTTTGATATTATCAGAAAATAAACCAGGACCAGAACACAACCATCTTTCTGGTTGAACAGAATGCCAACCTGGCGCTCAAGGTTGCAGACCGGGGCTATGTTCTTGAAACCGGCAGAATCACCCTGCATGATAAGGCCTCAAACCTGCTGTCAAACGAGGATGTACAAAAGGCATATCTTGGGATATAGTTTTTTTCGAGTTCAGTATTCAGAATTTTGAGTTTTGGGTTAGCTGTTGAAAATTGCAGAAATTTCGTTTTTCGTCGCCGGTGTGCAGATGAAAAAAACATAGGTATATGCACTCATTACTATCCTCTAACAAAAAGGAACAAGCTATGGATCCGGAACAACTGATGGAGTCTCTCTCCAAAGAACTCCATGCAACTCTGCAGGCAATGGCCAAGACAAAAGACCTTGAAGAAAAAAGAAAATACAGCGAAATAGTCCACAACCTGACCCAGTCACTGGGCATTTTTCTCAAACTTGCCAGTGATATGATGGGCCTTGATTTTGACGAATTCGACGAACTTGATGATTACGATACGGAGTGATCCAACCCAAGCATGGAACAGAAGAGCACAGCAGTGAAAGATATTAAGGTAGGAGTCATCGGGGCCGGCTACCTGGGTCGTTTTCATGCCCAGAAGTACGCGGCCATGGAAGGTGTGCAGCTGGTCGGGGTTGTCGATCTTGACCCGGGCAGGGCCCATCAGATCGCCCGCGAATACGAAACCACTGCCTTCACCGATTACCGCCCTTTGCTTGAGCAGGTAGACGCGGTCAGCATCGTGGTTCCCACCAGTCACCACCATGAAGTTGCAAAGGACAGCATTGCTCAATCCGTTGATCTGCTGGTGGAGAAGCCCTTTACCACCACCCTGGCTGAAGCGGACGAGCTAATCGAGCTGGCAGATGCAAAAAATCTGATCCTGCAGGTCGGTCATCTGGAACGTTTCAATCCCGCAGTGCTTGCCATGCAGCCCCTGCTCACCCACCCGCTCTTTATTGAAGCCCACCGGATATCGGTTTTTAAAAACCGGGGCACGGACGTGGACGTTATCCTGGATCTGATGATCCATGACATCGACATTATCCTCTCCATTGTCGACTCGCCCCTGCAGACCATTCACACGGTCGGAGCGCCGGTTATCACCCCGCTGACCGACATTGCCAACGCCCGCCTTATCTTTGAAAACGGTTGCACCGCCAATGTGACAGTGAGTCGGATTTCCATGGACAACATCCGGCGGATGCGCATCTTTCAGCCGGGCCAGTATCTGTCGGTGGACTTCAGTAAAAAAGAAGTCATGTCCATCCGACTCAAGCAGGGAGTCCAAAACAATCAGCCCCTGCCCGATATCTCCAAATACGGGTTCCCGGACCAGGATGCCCTTGAGCTAGAGCTTCGGGACTTCGTGACCAATGTCCGCACACGATCAAAGCCGGCGGTCTCAGGAACGGAGGGAAGAAGAGTGCTTGCAATTGCCCTTGAGGTTGTTGAGCAAATCCGGAAAAACAGGGAACGGGTCGAGGAAATGCTCGGAAGCGAGGCCAACTTCTCCGGGCTCGACCTGCCTGAGCTGTAAACAGGGACACACCGTTGCCACTCCCCTCCCCTGCCGAAAATAGACAGGTCATGATCGTGACCGGCGAGGCCTCCGGTGATATGCACGGAGCCCGTCTGGTTCGCTCCATGCTGGAGCGGAATCCCGAGCTGAGCTTTTGCGGAATGGGCGGTGATGAACTGGCCGCAGCAGGGGTGGAAATCCTCTACGACGCCGCTAAACTTGCCGTTGTCGGCCTCACCGAGGTCATCAGCCATCTCGGCGATATCCTTGCCGCCCGCAAAGCGCTGATCCAGCGCATGAAGAGCAATCCTCCGGACCTGCTGATCCTGCTTGACTATCCCGATTTCAATCTCCTGCTGGCGGCCCGGGCAAAAAAACTCGGCATCCCGATATTCTATTATATCAGTCCCCAGGTCTGGGCCTGGCGCAAAGGGCGAACCAAAAAGATCGGCCGTCTGGCCGACCGGATCGGGGTTATCCTGCCCTTTGAAAAAGACTTTTATGCCGGGTACGGGGTCACGGTCGACTTTGTCGGTCATCCCTTGATGGACGGGGTGCAGACCACCATGACCAGAAAGGAATTCCTGGAGCAACAGACTGTTGCCGCCGACCATACAATCATCGGTCTGCTGCCCGGTTCAAGGAGTAAGGAGATCCGTAATCTGCTGCCCGATTTTCTGGAAGTGGCAAAAAAGTTGAAGGACAGCCTGGAGACGGACTGCACCTTTCTAATCCCTAAAGCCTCTACGGTTCCTCTTTCTCTGCTCTATGAAAACGGTCTGGCCGAATATGAAAACCAGCTCGACATCCGGGTAATCGATAAGAACCGCTATGATCTGATGGGGGCCTGTACAGCAGTGGTTGCCGCATCCGGTACCGTCACATTAGAGCTTGCCATTCTCGGCATCCCGACGGTGGTTACTTACCGGGTTTCACCACGAACCTATCGTCTGGGCAGACTGCTGGTCCGCAATGTTGAGTTTTTTTCGCTGGTCAACCTGATTGGGGGACGACGCATTATTCCGGAACTCTTACAGGATGAAGTCACCCCGCAAGCCATTGCCGATCAACTTGCACCACTGCTGCATGATCAAGAGTCTCGCCGAAAAGTCCTTATGGGCTTAAAAGAAGTCCGAGAACGCCTGGGAAAACCCGGTGCATCAGACCGGGCCGCAGATATCGCCCTGGAAATGCTTGCCGAGAGTCAAACGGACGCATAGAATGGATGCCATGGAGCAAGTGATACAAACAACTCCGGCTTAAGATATCACAAGCATCCAGCCGGTCTCCGGAGAAAAAATGGACCCGAACAAACCCATCATTCTACCCATTGACGGCACCCTGGATCTGCACTGTTTCCGGCCGGCCGAGGTCAAAGACCTGGTGCCGGATTATCTGCAGGAATGCAGGAAGCTGGGCATTTTGCAGGTTCGTATTATCCACGGCAAGGGAACCGGTACGCTGCGACGAACGGTGCATGCGGTTCTCGGACGACTTGAATATGTGAGAGCTTTTAAAATCGCCGGGGAAGACGGCGGATCCTGGGGAGCTACGCTGGTGGATCTTCGGGAGGAGGAGCTGCCTTCTGCGGCTCGATAATACCGTGAACTGCGGCCAGATTACGTACGGAGAGCATAAAGGTTGACGGCAGGGGCAGTTCCCGATCTTCCCGTAAAATCCCCAGGGCCTTGGCCATGAGCAGGGAACCAAGCGAGTGTACGCCCTCCTGGTTGTCACAGATAGCCTGCATACGCAGAGAATCGGTTAGAAAGGGAATCAGGTCGCTGCAATGATCGGCCAGGCAGCGCAGCTCCTCCTCAACAAGCTCACGATGGTCGCGGGCAAAGAGCCCCACTGCAGGGTCAACCGCTTCGGTGCCGTACAGATTGTTGACTACAGCTCCGGCCAGGCGGCCATGTTTTTCCTCCGGCCAGTCGGAATACCGATCCAGCGCCCTCTTTTTCAAACTCCGGTAGAGCACCATCTGTACGGTGAGAACAGCCTCACGCATAACAGGGATCAATTTGGTGTCAAAAGGTGCTTCCTGTTCCGTACTCTGTGATTCACTCATCATAAGACCACTTTAACGGCAGGATGTGCCGTCAACACCTCATACAACCGCAAGCGGTGGTAATCGCTGTGCACGGTCATTTCAAAGTTCATGCTGACATATTTACCGCCGCTGCTCCTGTTTGATTCAGTAAGACTGTAGGGCGCATCGCCAAGATGCTCCTCCACGATCTTCCGAACCAGCCGGCAGTCGGTGGCAATAACCGTATACTGCCACAGACAGGGATAGTCGATCTTCGGTTTACAGCCGTCGGAAATATTCATTGGTATCTTTTCCATAACGGCCTTATAGCGCAGCTCAGGTTTCTTGACAACTCGAAAAAAGATGCGCTCGAAAAAAGCTTCGACGCCTACAGGTGCAACGCATTCAATCAACATGTTAAATGCCACAACCGTCGGTGGCGTGGTTTCTCAGAGTCTCACAAGTTCACTCGTCATGTGGTCATTGCCACATCACTACCGGAAGTCTTCGCTATCTACGACACCGACAAAAAATACTTCCTCTTTTTTTGAGCTGAATGCTATAGTGGTTTTAAAATACATAAAGTACATATTGCCTGGAGAACACATGCCTTGTCAAATTCTAATTGTGAGTGATAATCAAGACCTCATTGCCCGCTGTCAGGGGATCGAGAACCTTGAGTTCACCTACGTCGGAGCGGTAAAAGATGCTCTTGCCACTCTTGCGGTTCCGGGGCCATACAGTGTTGTGCTTGTGGATGCAGGATTGCCCGGCATAGATGTCAGCCGATTTTTCAAACAGGTGGCTGAAACATCTTCAGCTGTGCCCATACTCACGGTCGACGAGCAGAGCGTATCGGATACACTGGACATGGTCAATCAACTGAGTATATTTCGGCTGTTGCCCCAACCCTGCGATCCCGAGTTGCTGGAAACGGTTTTTTTCGATGCTACCCGGCAGTTCAAACTGATCAATCGTGAACGAAAATTACGTAAAAAGATCCAGCAACTCTCGTCAATCGACGCTCTGACCGGCTGCTGCACACGCACTGTTTTCCAGGAACGTTTTCCGGTGGAACTACGGCGCTCCATACGCTATAATCATTATCTCTCCATTGTATTCTGTGACATCGATCAACTCGGAGCAATCAACAAAACCCATGGTCATAGAATCGGTGATCGAATCCTGACCGGTGTGGCCCAGTCCGCTCTTGAAATTTTCCGCAAAGACGTGGATTGGATCACCCGCTGGGGCGAGGACGAATTTCTTATTGTGTTACCGGAAACACCTGTCCGCGGGGCAGGTATTGTTGCCGAACGCTTACGACAGGCTGTGGACAAACTGGCCATAGAATCAAAAAGCACTTCGGTTCAGGCCACCATCAGTGTCGGTGTCACCGGATACGCACCCGAAGCACCTGACTGGAACAACACCCTTGACACCCTGCTGCTGGTCGCCGGTAACTGCCTGAAACAGGCCCAGTCCAGCGGCGGCAACCGAGTTCTTGTCTGTCCGTAACTCTCTTTTTATTTTTACCGCTTCCGAACACAATTGCTGCCTGAACACAAACGGAAAACAGCCTCTGAAATTTTGACCGCCCTGGAGGAAAGGGAGCAGCAAAACCGCAGACAACTCAGACAATTATATCAACCAGTGATCCTTTCTTAAAAGCCGATGATGGACTAAATTTCAGTCGGGATTTAACCAGGCTCACAATTTAACCACAAAAAAAAATGACAGCTCCTCGAAAAAAATACATCGTTTCGGTCATGGCCCGGGACAGAATCGGTATCATCCACGACATTACCAGGACAATTGCCGACATGAAAGGCAACCTGACCGATATCAGACAGCAAGTGCTGCAGGGATATTTCAGCATGATTCTTTACGGATCGTTTCCGGACACGGTGTCGCCGGAAACTATTCGCGGGCAACTGCTTGCTGTTGATAAAACAAACCCTTTTGAGATCTCGATCAAGCCGGTGACCGAAGCCATGCCCCCCCTGCCGCTCCCGCTGACTCCTACGTGCTTACGGCAAGGGGAGCCGATCGGATTGGTTTTGTTGCTCTGGTCAGCGGGTTCTGCACGGAATACGATATCAACATTCTGGACCTGTCGACCACAAGTACGGGCGAGACCTACACCATGATGCTGCTGGTCGACCTCAGCAAGGGTGCACCTCTTGAAGAGCTCCGTACCGGCCTGGAACAGTTCAACCGGCAGCACGATCTTTCCCTGCTGCTGCAACACCACGACATCTTTAAAGCCACAAACGAGATCCAGTTATGATGCGATCAGACCAAATCCTTGCCACTGTTGACATGATCCAGAAAGAAAATCTGGACGTACGGGCTGTAACCATGGGCATCGACCTGCTGGACTGCCGAAGTGAAAGCCCGCTCGAAACCTGTCGCAAGATCAAAGAAAAAATATGTCGTCACGCCGAGCGGCTGGTACCGGTCTGTGAACAGGTGAGCGCAAAATACGGGGTCTCGGTGGTAAACAAGCGTATTGCCGTTACCCCTGTTGCTTATGTTGGTGCGGGGTTCGACGCAGCAGATTTTGTCGACATTGCCCGCGCTCTTGATGAGGCTGCGACCCTGGTCGGGATCGATTTTCTCGGCGGGTTCTCGGCAAACGTTGAAAACGGAACCAGCCGGGCGGCGGCAACACTCATGGCCGCCATGCCCGAGGCACTGGCCGCAACTACAAAGGTCTGCGCGTCGATAAATGTCGGCTCCAGCAAATACGGCATCAATATGGATGCGGTGGCAACCATGGGCCGGGTGATCAAGGAGCTGGCCGAAGACAGCGCCGACAGCGGAGGATTCGGGGCCGCCCGTCTGGTGGTGTTCACCAACCAGCCCGAGGCCAACCCGTTCATGGCCGGGGCCATCCACGGTCCCGGTCAGCACGAAGTTGTTATCAATGTCGGGGTCAGCGGCCCCGGGGTTGTCGCCCGGGCCCTGGAACGCAAACTTGCCGAAACCACAGCTTCTCCCGGCCTGCATGAACTGGCGGAGGTCATCAAACAGACCGCCTTTCGAGTGACCCGGTGTGGTGAACTCATCGGCCGGCAGGTTTCTGCTGCTCTGGATCTTCCGTTCGGCATCGTCGATGTATCCCTTGCCCCTACGCCCAAGGTCGGTGATTCCGTGGGCGAAATTCTTAAAATCATGGGGGTCGACAGTATCGGTGCTCCCGGCTCCACTGCAATTGTCGCCCTGCTCAATGACGCGGTCAAGAAAGGCGGCACCTTTGCCAGTCAGAGTGCCGGTGGTTTATCCGGGGCCTTTATTCCTGTCTGTGAAGATGCCGAGCTTGCTGAGGCGGTTAAAAACAACACCCTGCCCCTGGAAAAACTTGAGGCCATGACCTCGGTCTGCTCAGTCGGTCTGGATATGGTTGCTGTTCCCGGATCGGTGGATGCCACCACCATCGGTGCCATTATTGCCGACGAGATGGCTATCGGCATGATCAACCATAAAACCACGGCCGTTCGAATAATTCCGGTTCCAGGCAAGGAGGCTGGAGATTTTGTCTCCTTTGGCGGCCTCTTTGGAGAGTCCTCTATTCTGCCGGTGAGAAATGTCGGCAAATCCGCCCGATTCATGGGATTCGGCGGCAAAATTCCCGCTCCGATCAACAGTCTGAAAAATTAGCACTATGACCCAACAACAGACCGTTCTGGTTGTCGAGGATTCGCCGGTCAACCGTAAAATTCTTGCTCAACTGCTCATCAGGCAGGGATATGATGTTCTGACTGCCGATTCCGGTGAAGCAGCCCTTGCTCAGGTACAAGAAACCCTGCCCGACCTGATCATTCTTGACATTCTGATGCCTGGAATGAATGGCTATGCCACCTGTAAACAATTAAAGACGGCTCGTGCCACCTGCGACATCCCGGTTATTTTTATCAGTTCTCTTGATGCCACCGCCGATAAAATCGATGGCTTTGCGGCCGGCGGGGTTGATTATATAACCAAACCTTTCCAGCCGGCCGAGGTCCTGGCACGAATTACCACTCACCTCCGGCTCTGCCGCCTGCAGCACAAGCTTGAAGAGCAGAACCGGCAGATGGAGGCCGAAAAACAAAAATCAGAGGCCCTGCTCCGCAATGTCCTGCCCGCACGTGTTGCCAGGGAATTGCTGGCAACAGGAACCTGCAAGCCTCAGCTCTTTACAGAGACCACGGTCTGCTTTACGGATATTGTCGGTTTCACCCCTGCTTCTTCGCGGCTTTCCCCCGAGGTCATAATTCATGAACTCAATGAAATATTCACATCCTTTGACCGGATAACCCTGCACAATCACTGTGAACGGATGAAGACCATCGGTGATGCCTATCTTTTTGTCTGCGGGGTACCGGAACCGGACCCTCTGCACGCGCAAAATGTCGCCCAGGCAGCCTTGGAGATGATCGAATTTCTTTGTAAAAGAAACCTGGAAGCGAAACATAGCTGGCAGATCAGGGTCGGAATTCACAGCGGCCCCCTGGTCGGCGGCGTAGTCGGGACTGAAAAATATCTCTATGACATTTTCGGCGACACGGTTAATATTGCCGCTCGCATGGAGGAACTGAGTCAGCCCATGCAGGTGAATGTCTCAAGTTCCACCCAGGCCCTGTTAAAAGACTCTTTTTTACTCGCTGAAGGAAAAGAGGTTGAGATGAAAGGAAAGGGGAGGCAGATCATGTACAACGTAGTTAAAAAACAAGAGCATGTTTGAACCACAGCAACTTTTCTTTTTTATACTGGCAACCCTGCTACTGAATATCACACCGGGCCAGGATACCATGTATATCATCGGCCGGACCCTGACCCAGGGTAAAAAGGCCGGTATTATCTCTGTTCTCGGTATCAGTGCAGGCGTCCTCTGTCATACGATTTTTGCAGCTCTGGGTCTTGCCCTGCTCCTGAGAACCCAACCGGTACTATACGGATTTATCAAAACCGTGGGCGCCCTGTACCTCATCTACTTCGGGGTACGAATGATCGCATCGGCCCGGCATCTCAAGCAGCATCCGCTTGAACTGCCCAGGTCCTCAAACAGGAGGCTGTTTGTCGAAGGTTTCCTCACCAACCTGTTGAACCCCAAGGTCGCCCTGTTTTTCATCACCTTTCTGCCCCAGTTCATTCCGGCCGGGACAGAAGGACCGCTGCCCTTTCTCCTGCTCGGGCAGCTGTTTATTCTGTGCTCTCTTCCCTGGTGCCTGACCCTGGTCTACCTGGCCTCTTCGGCAGCAGGATTTCTCAAAAACAGTCCTCACTCTCAACAGGTTATCCACAGAATCAGTGGTTTGGCTTTCATAGGCATGGGAACGGCCATCGCCCTGCAGGGATAGAACGCTCAAAAAGGAGATGACCATGAAGGGCTTTTTTCAACTGATCAGCTCGGCCGACTTTCTAGAACTCTTTTCCCGGTTCTCAGCCTTAGACCAGGAAACCGTCCCGGTTACGGAAGCCCTTGGCCGTGTTCCTGCAGGTGCAGGCATAACGGCCGGTGAACAGTTACCGCCCTTTTCCCGCTCTACCATGGACGGCTTTGCGGTCCGGGCCCGTGACACCTTCGGCTGTTCGGAGTCCGAACCGGCCCTGCTTGAGATTGTCGGCGAAATCGCCATGGGCAGTGCAGGAACCGCCTTCACCTTAAAACCCGGACAGGCTGTTCGTATCTGGACCGGGGGGGAACTGCCTAAAAAAGGCGACGGCGTAGTCATGGTCGAATATACCCACCTCATGGATGAACAGACCGTTGAGATTTGCCGACCCGTGGCCCCGGGTGAAAATGTGATTCGCGCCGGAGAAGACTTTGAACCGGACTCGGAAATTCTGCCTGAAAAAAGGCCCCTGCGACCCCAGGATCTCGGTGTACTCTCCGGTCTGGGTAAAACCGAACTCACCGTCCATAAACAGCCCCGGGTCGGCATTATATCAACCGGCGACGAGCTGGTTCCACCGGACCAGCCCCTTGGACCGGGCAAGATCAGGGATATCAACTCCACCACCCTGGCTGCTCTTGTCACCGAGGCCGGTGGCATTGCCCGTTGTTACGGCATTATTGAAGATGACCTGGAACGGATGCTTGCGGTCTGTGAAGCCGCATTACAGGAAAATGATATACTGCTGCTCTCCGGCGGCAGCTCGGTTGGCCGCAGGGATTTCACCCTGCAGGTCCTTGAAGGTCTTCAGGGCAGCGAACTGCTGGCCCATGGGGTGGCCATCCGGCCCGGCAAGCCAACCCTGCTTGCGGCCAGGGGCAACAGGGCCGTTTTCGGCCTGCCCGGGCATGTGGCCTCGGCCATGGTGGTTTTTTATCTCTTTGTCCGTCCCCTTATCCGTCAATTCTCAGGTCTTGGCCCGACCCTGGGCCTGCAGAAAATTACAGCTCTCACAGCAGAACAGATCCCCTCAACCATTGGCCGGGAGGAGTACGTCCGGGTCAGCCTGAAATCCGGCCGGGAAAACGATCCGCCCCTGGCAACACCTGTCTACGGCAGGTCGGGACTTTTGAGCCCACTGGTCCGGGCTGACGGTTTACTGGTGATCGGCCGTGATGTTAAGGGACTTGATAAGGGCGCCCGGGCCGGGGTTCTCCTCTTTCCGTAACATCGTTATCCCGGATCTATGGACATACGCATACGAAAGGCAACGACTGATGACTTCAAGACGATCTGGCCGATTTTCCAGGCCATTGTATCAGCCGGTGAAACCTACCCCTACGCGACCACAACAACACAAGAGCAGGGAGAACAGATCTGGATGAACAGCTATTACAACAACTCATCCCCGCCGGCTGACCTATGAAACGAAAAATATACCTTAAGATGCAGTCAAGAGCAGAGGCACAGCGCCTCTTCTGGTCCCGTTTTCAGGACCGACTCACGGAATCAGAAGATATTCCCAGCCGGGAGGCGGTCGGTCGGATCACGGCTGAACCGGTGCGGGCAAAACTGTCTTCGCCCTCTTTTCATTCCGCAGCCATGGACGGGCTGGCTGTCGTGGCTGCAGATACCTTCGGTGCGGCCGATGATAACCCACTCACCCTGGATATCGGTTCAGGTCAGGCGGTGATGATCAACACCGGTCACCCCCTGCCCGAAGACAAGGATGCGGTGATCATGATCGAAAACGTATTGCTGTCCGAAGACGATTCAAAAGGTGTGATCCGGTCCCCGGTCTACCCCTGGCAGCATGTCCGCAAGGTAGGCGAGGATATTGTCGCCACCGAGCTGCTCTTTCCCTCCAATCATACAATCATGCCGCCGGATGTGGCGGCCTTACTCACTGCCGGATGCCCGAACGTCCGGGTCCGGAAACAACCAAAGGTCACCATTATTCCCACCGGCAGTGAGCTGGTTGATCTTGATGCAGACGGCACCCCACCGCCTCCGGGCAAGACCATTGAATCCACCTCTGCAGTGCTGGCGGCACTTGCTGAAAGCTGCGGAGCCCGGGCCACCATTACCCCGATTATCGTTGATGATTTCGACAACATAAAAAAACACCTGCTGGCAGCCGTCCAGTCCGACACCGACATGGTCATTATCAACGCCGGATCGTCCGCCGGCAGCGCCGACTACACGGTTCAGGTCATTGAAGAGCTGGGCGAGGTCCTGGTCCACGGGGTCACTATCATGCCCGGCAAGCCGACCATCCTCGGCATCATTGAAGGAAAACCGGTGGTGGGCAATCCGGGCTATCCGGTTTCCGCCATCATCTCCCTGGAACAGTTTGTCCTGCCGCTGCTTGCCAAAATGCAGGGCATGGATCTGGAAGGTCATCAGAGCATCACCGCCGTTCTGGCTCGGGACCTGCCCTCACGCGGCGGCATCGAAGAGTTCAGGCGCATGATCACCGGCAAAAGAGGCGATCACTTTATTACGGTTCCGCTTAAAAAGGGGCCGGTGCCATCACCACTCTGACCCGGGCCAACTCCATGCTCAGGATTGCCGCGAGTTCCGAGGGTGAGGCCAGGGACAGCCTGGTGGAGGTCGAACTGCTGCGGCCTCTTGCTGATATCAATAAAACTATCCTCTGCACCGGCAGCCATGATCTCTGCCTGGATCTGCTCCATGATTTCCTGAAAAAATCAAACCCGGCCTATCCGCTGGCCTCCACCCATGTCGGTTCGCTCGGCGGCATCATGGCCATTAAAAACAATATGACCCACATGGCCGGCTCGCACCTGCTCGACCCGAAAACCGGGACCTACAACATCGCGTACCTCAAACGCTATCTTGCCGACCGGGAAATAACCCTTATCACCCTGGTCCATCGTCAGCAGGGATTCATCATCCAAAAGGGCAACCCCAAACAGATCAAGACCATCAACGATCTGATCCGGGACGACATAACCTTCATCAACCGGCAGGCCGGATCAGGGACCCGGGTTCTGCTTGATTATGAGCTCAATAAAAAAAATCTTGATGGTGATGATATCCGGGGCTATGACCATGAAGAGTATACCCATATGGCAGTGGCAGTAACCGTTCTTTCCGGCAAGGCCGACGCTGGACTTGGTATTCTAGCTGCGGCCCGGGCCCTAGATCTGGATTTTATCCCCATCACCGAGGAGCGCTATGACCTGGTTATCCCGACTGAATTTCTTGAACTGCCCATAATTAAACAGGTGCTTGCAATTATTGGGTCTCAAGAATTTAAAAACAGTGTTGAAGCACTGGGCGGCTACTCCATCCGTGAAACCGGTCAGGTTACAGCTACTGAGTAACAGAATATGGCAGCATTCACAAAACAACGCAGCCTGCAGGTAGTGATCATCAACCTGCTGCTGGCCCTCTTGTCCGCATCCCCGGCCCTTGCCATCCAGTCACACGGCCCACCTGAAGGACTTTATGTCCACCAGATCGGCCATATTCTCTATGGTCTGGCCATGGTCGGGTTTGCTCTCCGCATCCGTATCTCCCGGCTGGCCAAAGACAAGGCATGGCGATTTATGGCCGTCGGTGCCATCCTGCTTGCCTGCTGGAACGTCTGGGCCATCTTCGCCCATATAGTTGCCAAAAACATTCCCGCCGGTCATTTCCTGCTCAATGAACAGGGTATTCGAACGGCGCTGGTCATGGACACGCCGGTCAGCTGGTTTTATTACCTCCTGAAAATGGACCACCTCATCTGTGTCCCGGCCCTGGTGCTCATTTACCTGGCCCTGCGAAGAATGAACAGCAGGGCCTCGGCAACCACGGCCGGGAACACCTTGTAGTCATGACCTTTTCCCTTGCTCCGATATATCTGCTTGATATCACCGGCAGTCTGGCCATGCTTATTCTGTCAATACTCTGCATGCAGCAGGCCCTCAAACTCTATTTCAGAGATACCGAAAATCCGCTGTCCACTTATATCCTCTGGCTTATAAGTGCTCTGTTTTCCTTCTGCCTGCTTCGCTCCCTGGGGCATCTGGTTAAACATTTTCTTCTTTTTTCCGGTCATGCAGAAATCTGGGCCCAAATCTCCCCGTTCGGCGGCGGCCTGATCACGGTGACCTTTGTGGTCATCTTTGCCGCCACCCTGTTTTTCAGGAACATGCTGGTGATCATGAACCGGATGAGCAGTGACCGGCACAGGATTGAACAGACCGGTTCTCAGCTTCTAGAGCTCAACCGAGACATTGAATCCGTGGTCAGTGATCGAACCCGGGCTGAATTCACCCTGCAGCTGGCCCATGAAATCCGCAACCCGGTTACGGGCATCGCCGGGCTGTTGCGTCGCATGTCCTGCCTGGAAAAAGATAAAGAACAAAACCAGAGATACCGTGAGGCCATTCTCGACCAGACAAAAAAGCTTGAAGCCATTGTCTTTCGTTTTGAGGAACTGCAGACGGAAGCTCAAGAACATTTTTCGGTCATTGACATCAATTCCCTGGTCAGGGACGGGGTGGAGATCATCCGGCCGGAGGCCGAGATCAAAGGCATCCGTTTCAGTTCACAGCTGGAGAAAACCAGACTGGTCTGTCAGGGAAATGCCCGCTACCTGAAAGTGGCCCTGCTTCACATTCTGCGCAATGCTCTAGAGGCCTGCCGCGAAGGCAACCATATCCAGATATCAACCATCCGAATTCCCGAAGGTGCCGTCATTCGTGTGTATGATGACGGGCCTGGAATCCCGACCGAGGTTCTCAAACATATCTTTGAACCCTTTTACAGCACCAAGGATGGCTCCACCGGCCTCGGCCTCCCCTATGTCCGACAAATCATCCAGGAACACCGGGGCGACATGCGCATCAACTCCTCATTCGGCCATGGCTGTACGGTTGAAATCATCCTGCCTACTCACCTGAGTGAACTTAAACACAACACAGGAGCGGACCGAATATAAAAAAAAATCGGACCACCTTCAGGCTCCATCACGGATAATCCGCTCCGGGGCATGAAAAACATTAACCCGGTCCGGCCGGGCATAGGCAGCCAGCGTCACCCCGGCCCTGCGGGCGATGGCAAGGCCAAGTGATGAAGGGGCTGTCCGAGACATGACTATCGGAATCCCGATCCGGGCACACTTGAGCACCATATCCGAAGTCAGACGGCCGGTTGTGTAGATTGCCCCACGAGCGGTAATTTTCCCCAGCAGAATGGCACCGATCACTTTGTCCACTGCATTGTGGCGTCCAACATCCTCATAATGGGCCTGTAATTTTCCATCGGCCCAGAATCCGCAACCGTGTACACAGTGGGTCTGCCCACCTAGTGGGGAGTACTGCAGAACCTCACGGATAAAACGTCGTATCTCATCAAAGGTGATTGTACACTCTTTAAGGGGATCAAAGGCTCCTTCCAGCATCTCCCGGGAGATCCTGCCGGTCCCGCCACATCCCGAGGTGATGATAACCTCTTTGGGTTCATCCTCCTCGTCGACATCGGCATGGACGGAGATCCGGCCTTCAGGGCAGACCAGTACTTACCGTACCTGTCCGGGTTCGGTGACATAGCCCTGGCCAAAGAGAAAGCCGGCCCCAAACTCCTCGAGTCCGGTTGCAAGGACCATGGATGTCCCGATATCCTGACCGTTGAGGGCAACCGTATAGGGAACCTCAATCGCCACAATCTCTTGTTCTTCCCGGTGCCCGTCCGGGGTTATGACCACTGTTTTTTGAACCAGGGTGACTGGATTTTCCATAGTATTTTTTATTTGTTCCGACCTCAGATTGTACGCTCTCCTCTCTCCGGTCCCATCTGTTTAAGAGATCCCGGAAAAGACTTATGGGACAACGATTGAACAATTTGCACAAACAATCTGAATCAACACGGTTTCATGTTGTTTTTTGCTTGTTTTTTCTCATGGCAGGTATACACTGAGCAGACAGTGAATAAAAGGGGAACTTCGCAAGATAATATACATTCCTATTCCAGGCGGTGCCCATGCACAATGGATTCACCTCGTATCTCCTGAGTTATGACGGCAGCGGTACACCTGCGCTGGTCGAACACAACCACCCCTTGCACCCGGACAAGCCTTTCAGCCTCGATAGCGCTTACGATCAAATTTTTCTGACCAGCGGGTTTTCCTCCCTTTGTGCCGAAACAACGCTGCCTCTGTCCCCGACTCTGCAGCTTAACGGTGACCTGGGCGACTTTTCCCTGGACCAGCTTGGCATGATTGGCCGGGCTGAACTTGACCGCCATACAGGAACACAGTATCGCAGCCTGATCAGCAAGGCAAACCCCAAAGTTATAGTCCTTGGCGAATCTGCCGATGAGCTTGATGAGTTCATTGACACCTACGGCGGAGTTCTTGAGATAACCGGCCTTCTCAGCCGGGGAATGCACCCTGAATTCACCACCGCCGGCGAACTAAATATCCAGCAAAAAAAAGACAGGGTATGCCTTGATTTTTTAGTCCGAACGCCGGTCAACCTTTCGCTTTGTACCTACTGCGGCAACTGTGGTCCGGCCTGTCCTGAACAGTGCATTGATGAGTATCTCTTTCTTGAGCTGAACCGTTGCACCTTCTGCAATGCATGTCTGACGGCCTGCGCTGCAGATGCCATTGATCTGCATGGCGTGGAACGACGCGCTATTGAGACCCCTGCCCTGCTGATGCTTACCACAGAGGTAGAGCTGCCTGAGGGCAGTGATGTAATCTTTGATAAAGAAAATCTCCCTGGCCTCTTTGCCTCTATCTTTGCCGGCCGGATCGATGAAACCGTGCTCTGCAACAACCAGCTCTGCCAGTACAGTGGGCAGCATGATCGTGGCTGCACCCTCTGCATCCAGGCCTGCAGGCACAACGCGATACAACAGGACAGTACCGGTACCCAGATTGATCAGCAACGCTGCCTGGAGTGCGGAGCCTGTATTGCAATCTGTCCCACAGGCGCAATCCAGTCTCTTCACTTTACCGACCGCAACTTTATTCCCTACTGGAAAAACATTGCGATTGAGCCCGGCGGTTCAATCGTCATTGGTCCTGAACACCTCCTGCATACATTCTGGTGGAAAAACCGTAATCGTACATTTCCCCGCACCTTCTTTCTTGAGCACCCGGTTCCCGGATCACTGACCAGCATGCATTTCCTGTTCCTTCTCTCTCTTGGGGCGGGCCAGGTACTGCTGCTCACAGAAGATGCAGAGCATCAGGTTCCAGCCAGACAGATGGAGCAGGCAAATGCTCTGTATACAGAACTTTTTGACCGGCCTGAGCCGATACGGAGGGTAGAGCCCGGAACCCTTGCCCCTCTCCTGCTGCCGGAGTTCAGGAGCCCGCTTACACTATTTAACAAGGATTTCTCCTGTACAGGCCGAAGGGAAAAGTTACTCTCGATACTGAGTTCTTCCTGCTGCAGGTACCCGGCTCCTACCGGTTCAGCCAGGAACTTTTTTCTGATTTCGGCCGGGTCAACTGCGACAAGAGCCTTTGTACCCAATGCCTTGCCTGTGTCGGTGTATGCCGGATGCAGGCCCTGACCGCAGACAGTGACAACTTAACCCTGGTGCACAGCCCGTCTCGCTGCGTGCAATGCGGACTCTGTGCAGCCATCTGCCCGGAGCAGGCACTGACCATGCAGCCCGGGCTGGTTCTGGATCCAGATTTTTTCGGCCAGGAGGTATTGGCCCGGGCCGAACCGGTGAAATGCCTCGACTGCGGCAAGGTATTCGGCACCAGGGAGTCATTGACCAGGGTTATGGCAATGCTTACAGAGAAAAATATGCTGGACAGCGAAGACACACTCCTCAACTACTGTGAGACCTGCCGGGTTGTCCATCTCTTTGAGGCCCAGGACACATGAGCCGGCTTGCTGAAATATCCGATCGTGACCTTATCCTGGTCCGCCTGCGCTTTCTGGATCTTTTAAAATCTTTTTTTATTGAAGAACCCGATGCGGAGAGAATGAGTCGGTGGCGTGGTATTTTTGCAGCTCTTGGCAAGGAACGGATCAACCGGCAGCTTGATGATGCAATCGAAAAACTTGCTGAGAACCTGAACAAAAAGGATCTACAGGATCTTAGAGATGAGTACTACGCTCTTTTTACCGATCCCTACAGCCGACAGTTGCTGCCCTTAAACGCGACCTACTACCTTGACGGGAAGAGCTTTGGCCCGAGCCTTGTCGACTATCGCGAACTTTTAAAGCAGGCCCGGCTGATCAAAGACGGCAGCATCACCGACCCTGAAGACTCGCTTCCCCTGATGCTTGACACCCTTATCGCCCTTATTGAAGAGGAGAAACAGGGGGCGGGGGAACAGACAAGAGGCCTGCAGAAACAACTGTTAGAGCACTTTTTAATTCCCACGACCGCAAAACTTCTTACTGCGGTCGAGAACAACAGTATAGCTGATTTCTTTTGTTCCTGTATAGCATTTCTCGAAGCCTATCTTGATCTCGAGAAGGGGCTTTTTGAGAGTGTTGACGATCCACGATAAATATATACGGTCTCCAGGGTGGTCCTGGTTGAACCTTGGTAAATGAGTCCGCATACCAGCGAGACACGCAGGGTGAATTCATCCTACATTTAAAATGAATTAAAATCAGTTGATTAGATGTCAGCCTAATATTTATTTACTATTGACAGAGGCATCTGACCCGTAGGAGCCCGCCCCTGCGGGCGATCATGCGGCAATATGTTGTTTTTAGCTACAATCGCCCGCGGGGCGGGCTCCTACGTGGGCAGGATAGTATTCAAAAAATGAATAATTCCACGAATTAGGTCAGTAGCATAAATTTACCGTGGCGAGACACGTCATCTGAAACCCGAAACCTTTATAAACCAGCATGGCTGGACCAGATTTTTAACGTCACAGCCACAACCAAGGATGAAAATAGCCTGAATCAGCGTACTTCGTGGGCGATTTTCGGATAAAAGGAGGAAAGGTATGCAGCAAAATGAAGACAGCAGGCGATCCTTTCTCAAGCATGTACTTGCCGGTTCAGCAATAGTAGCCGGCACTGCACTGACTGGGAAGCAGGCAAAGGCTCGGGGGCAAAAGGAGGTTAAGCGTCCTCAGGAAATGTTGTACAGAGAGACTGAGGACTTTAAAAAGTATTACGAATCATTGCGTTAATCCGTAAATGAGGAGAATTAAAATGGCGCAACGAAAAATCCGTATTTCCCCTGATCAAGGAACAAAGACCGAAAGCATAACCCTGAACCCAAAGGTTGCCCGACGTTCGTTTCTTAAATTATCAGCTGCAACCGCTGCACTGACCGGCGTGGCCATGACCACCCGGATGACGGCAAAGGCCGCCACGCCTGCTGCCGTCAAAGAGGCCTATCCCGACTCAACAATGATTCGCTCCATTTGCACCCATTGTGCCGTCGGCTGCGGAATCAACGCTGAGGTACAAAATGGCGTATGGGTCAGACAGGAAGTAGCTCAGGATCATCCCGTCAGTCGCGGCGGCTACTGCTGTAAAGGCGCTTCGGCAATCGACATGGTCACCAGTGAAAAACGACTCAAGACCCCGATGAAACGGGTGAATGGCAAATGGCAGAAAATCACCTGGGACCAGGCCATGGATGAGATCGCCACCAAGCTGAACTCCATCCGGGACAAGGACGGGCCCGATGCTCTGCACCTAAACGGCAGTGCCAAGGTCTCCACCGAGATGGCCTATCTGCAAAGGAAATTTGCCGCGTTCTGGGGGAGCAACAACGTTGACCACCAGGCCCGTATCTGACACTCCACAACGGTGGCAGGTGTCGCCAACACATGGGGTTACGGGGCAATGACCAACAGTCTCAACGATATGAGGCATGCCAAATCACTGATCTTTATCGGATCCAACGCCGCTGAAGCGCATCCGGTCTCCATGCAGCATATTCTGCATGCAAAGGAGGTCAACAATGCACCGATTATCGTGGTAGACCCGCGCTATACCAAACTTGCAGCCAAGGCGGATGAATTTGTCCGCATTCGCCCGGGCACGGACTGTATTTTTATCATGGGCCTTATCAACGAAGTTATCCAAAAGGGCTATCAGGACAAAGAATTTATCCGCACCCGAGTTGCCGGGTATCCGGCAATGGCGGAAGTCGCCGCTAAATACACCCCCGAAGAGGTCGAAAATGTCACCGGTATTCCGGCGGCACAGACCATAAAAGTCGCCAAGATCCTGGCCATGAACCGGCCGACCTCACTGACCTGGTGCATGGGCGGAACCCAGCATTCCATTGGTTCGTCCATTACCCGTGCCTTCTGTATTCTCCAGCTGGTACTCGGTAATATGGGTAAATCAGGAGGCGGGACCAATATTTTCCGTGGTCATGACAATGTTCAGGGCGCAACCGACATGTGTGTTCTGTCGCACACCCTTCCCGGTTATTATGGCCTCAGTGACGGGTCCTGGAAACACTGGTGCCGGGTCTGGGACGTGGACTACGACTATATCAAGGGACGGTTCAAGGAGAAAAAATGGATGAATGCCAAGGGGTTCACTCTTTCCCGCTGGTATGAAGGTGTTCTCCAGGAGGAAAAAATTGAACAGTACACGCCGATCAAGGCCATGATCCAGTGGGGTTGCGGCTCTAACTCCAACTCTCAATACAACAGAGTGGTCAAGGCCTACAATAAACTTGATCTCTTTGTCATTGTCGATCCCTTTCCAACCATGGCGGCAGCTACCTGCACCACGGATAATGTCTATATTCTGCCCTGCTCCAGCCAGTACGAAACCTCGGGCTCGGTGACTTCGACTTCACGCCAGATCCAGTGGCGCTACAAGATCGTTGAACCGGTAAACGGCTGCCGGGACGATTACACCATCATGAAAGACCTGGTTGACCGGCTTGGTTTTGCCGATCAGTTCTACAAAAACATTAAAGAGGTGCCCGAAGACATAACCCGCGAGATCAACAGAGGCACATTGACCATCGGCTACAACGGCCAGACCCCTGAGCGGATCAAAAAACACATGGACAACTGGCACACCTTTGATATTGAAACCCTGCAGGCCAGAGGCGGCCCATGCGACGGAGATTACTTCGGTATGCCCTGGCCCTGCTGGACCGAGGAGCATCCCGGCACACCGATTCTGTATGACATCTCCAAACCGGTGGCCGAAGGCGGCCTGCCGTTCAGGAACCGGTTCGGCCTTGAACATAAATATATTCAAAGCGGACGAACGGAAGACCTGTTGGCGGCCAAAGGGGTATATAATCCCGGCAGTGAGGTTAAGGGGGGCTATCCTGAGTTCAAGGATGTTGTTCCGGGCACAAACTGGAAGACCGACCTCTCCCAGAAAACCATCAAAGAGGCTATTAAGCGAGGGATGGCACCATTTGGCAATGCCCGGGCCCGCTGCGTGGTCTGGAACTTCCCGGATCAGATACCAATCCATCGTGAGCCGCTCCACTCACCGCGACCCGACCTGATCCAGAAATATCCGACCTACGAAGACAAACCCAACCATTACCGGGTATTCACCAGGTTCAAGAGTGAACAGAACCCGGATCTGGCGGCGAAGTTCCCGTTTGTCCTTACCACCGGCCGTATGGTTGAGCATATGGGTGCCGGTGCTGAAACCAGAAGCAACAAATATCTCTCCGAATTGAAATCGGAGATGTATGCGGAAATCAACCCGGTCGCAGGCAACAACTTAGGCCTGAGGGACGGTGAGATGATCTGGATCGAGTCACCGGAAGGCGGCAAGGTCAAGGTGAAGGCCTTTTTCACCGAACGGGTTGATGAAAAAACCATCTTCATGCCGTTCCATTTCGGCGGCGTACTCATGGGCGAATCGCTGGCAGGCAACTATCCTGCAGGGCATGCGCCGTATATCGTGGGTGAACCGGCCAATGTCTGTACCAACTACGGGTACGATATCGTCACCCAGATTCAGGCAACAAAAGACGGCCTGTGCAAAGTCAGCCGAGCGTAGGAGGGACAATAAATGGGACGCATGAAATTTTTATGTGATGTCGAGCGCTGTATTGACTGCAGCGGCTGTGTGGTGGCCTGCAAAGAGGGCAACCAGATTCCGGTCGGCGTGAACCGCCGCCGGGTCATTACCATTAATCAGGGCAAACCCGGTGAAAAATCCATCTCGGTTGCCTGCATGCACTGTGCGGATGCACCATGTATTGCAGTGTGCCCGGTGGATGCCATCTACCAGCGCGATGACGGCATTGTCCTGGTCAGCAAGGAAACCTGTATCGGCTGTGGCTACTGTTTTATGGCCTGCCCCTTCGGGGCACCGCAGTTTCCAAGCGGCCAGGTCTTCGGGGCCCGTGGAGCCATGGACAAGTGCACCTTCTGTGCCGGCGGACCTGAAGAAAACTTCAGTGAAAAAGAGCGCAAGCTCTACGGACAAAACCGGATCGCCGAGGGTAAGGTACCGCTCTGTGCCGCCATGTGCGCAACCAAGTCTCTGCTGGCCGGAGACGCCGACATTGTCGCCGACGTGTACCGGGAACGGGTTTTCAAACGCGGTTCCGGCAGCAATGCCTGGGGCTGGGACAAGGCGTATAAGAAGAAATAGGGGTTTAGAGATTTAAGCTGTTTAGGCTAACAGCCTACAGCCTGAACCGCCGCCATCAGCCCTCTCTCGTTCCCACGCTCCGCGTGGGAACGACTCTCTATGAGGTGTAAAAGTTCACCAGCACCCCATCTCCGTCCGATCAGGCCTCCTTACATAGACGGGCTATAGCTCGTCGGCCTGCTTGAACGGATATAGAGCACTGGTAAACTTTTACAGTACCAGAATATAGCCCGCTTCGGATACTCTGATGAACTATTACTATAAGGTTATCATGAAACGTATACTCATTCCCGCCTGTATTGCAGCGACCGGAATGGTTGCCGCAATGGTGTATGCAGGAACCGACCCTGTGATCGTTACTCCAATCGGCGCAGGAACCGGCACCTCTTCGTTTATACAGATGAATGATGCCTTTACCGGAGACTGGCAGCAGTACGGCCAGACATTTACCAACCTCCAGGCAGGTCTGTTCGATCAGCTGTTTCTCGTCATTCTCACCCTGATTCCCGCCGTATTCCTGCTCCATTATATCCTGATCGGAGCAAAACACTTTGACCATGAAGGAGAGGATGTCTACTTTTTTTCGTCCACGACCCGCCTGATACACTGGGTTGCAGCGGTTTCTTTCTCACTGCTGGTGGTGACCGGACTCATGATTATCTTCGGCAAACTGCTCGGAGGCGGAACCCTGATCATGGGCGGAAGAATCGTCCACATCGCCTCCGCTCTAGTCTTTGCCGTCGCCGCCGTGTTCATGTTCCTGATCTGGCTAAAAGACATGCTGCCCATGCCCTATGACATAGCCTGGCTGTTTATCATGGGCGGCTACCTGAGTAAAAAGAAAAAACCTATTCCGGCTGGCAAATTTAATGCCGGCCAGAAAATGTGGTTCTGGCTGGCAACGGTGGGTGGACTGGTTATGGCCTATACCGGCTGGTACCTGTACACATTCCAGGTAACCACCGACCAGTTGCGGATTTTGGCTATTATCCACAACTTCCTCGGCGCTGCCATGATCGCCATGTTCCTGGTTCACCTGTACATGTCGATGTTTGCAATCAAAGGGGCGCTCACCAGCATGATAACCGGTTATAAACCAAGAGAAGAGGTTGAAATTCTCCACAGCCGGTATAAAATATAAGCTGACGGTTGAATTCATTCCCTCGTTTTTTTAAGCGGGTCCTGTATGGGCCCGCTTTTTTTTACCCGAATATTTCACAAAGGTCGTCGCGAAAATGCTTAGGGTGCCGGAGATTCAGCGTTTCGCGCAGGAAATTGTTTGCAGGCATATTGGCAATATATCGAAAACGATTTCCAAGAGAAACGCTGAAGATTCGGCGCGTTAAGCATTTACAGCAGACCGCTTGTGAAATATGCGGGTTAATCATGGATATTTTTTATGCCCCAAATTGTTAGTTTTATAGGCTGGCACGATTCCGGCAAAACGACTCTGGCCTCTCAGGTGGTCGGTCATCTGAAAAAAAAGGGCTATCGGGTTGCGGTGATCAAGTCCAGTGAACACACCGGCATTGCCTTTGATACCCCGGGAACCGACACCGACAAACATCGTCAGGCCGGGGCCGACTCCGTGGTTTTTGTGGCTCCGGACCAACTGGTTCTGATGACGAAAAATGCCGGTCTGCCCCTGGTGACCCTGGCCCACCGATATTTCTCCGATGTTGATATCGTTATCGGTGAAGGCTTCAAACAGGCTTCCCATGTGGCAAAAATCGAAGTGATTCGCAATTCAAAGGATATACTCAGGGGCAAGGTCCGTGGTGTCATTGCGACCGCAACGGATCAAAATATCCAGGGCGACCATATCTTTCGACTGGATGAAAGCAGAGAGCTTGCCGACTTCATTGAAAAACGTTTTCTGAGCAGCCCTCGAAAACAAACCGAGCAGACCGCACTTCTTGTTAACGGTGTCCGTATACCACTCAAAGACTGGGTCCAGGAGGCCCTTGCCGGTACCGTGTCCGGTTTTGTCAACTCTTTGAAACTAAGCGGGGAAGTTCGGGAAATTGAACTGCGGATCCGCCTGCAGGCGGATAAAGACTAAGAATGTATTGCTTTATGCGGCGACCATTATGAAAACCATCGGTCTGCTCGGCGGCATGAGCTGGGAATCAACCGCAACATACTATGCCTTAAAAAGGAGCCTAGGCGGTCATTCTCGGCTGTACGGAAATAGCTCTGCTGCTCAAGCAGGAAGATACAGAGGTACCGCTCTTTGATACCACGGCCATCCACTCGGAAAGGACCGTCCTTTATGCACTTGCCGGCTGATGCCGTTATCAGAATGGTTGTTTGCCAACCCGACCGTTGCCGATGCCGGAGAAACTTCCAAGGGTACGGTGCACGTGATCAAACTCCTGTTCACGGGCAAGAAAGGCATCAACAACCGACGGATCAAAATGGTGGCGGACCTCCTGGATAACAGCATGCATGGCCTGCTGATGGGAAAGCTGTCGATCATACTGCCTTGAGGAAGTCATGGCCTCGTAAGCATCGGCCAGGGCCACAATTCGTGCCGCCAGCGGGATTTCCTCACCGACCAGTCCAAACGGATACCCGCTGCCGTCCCATTTTTCATGATGAAAATAGGCTATATTTTTCGCCGACTCTAGGAACCCGCTGGTCTCATCAGGCGTTTCCATGGACTTGATGACATCACCTCCGAAGACGGTGTGCTGCCGAATCAGGTCCAGTTCCTCGTTTGTCAAAGGGCCTCTTTTAAACAGAACGGTATCAGGTATCCCCACCTTGCCAATATCATGGAGCACTGACCCCATGGAGAGATCAAAGACCACATTACCGCCGAGCTGATCTTGATATTCAGGGCGAGTCGCCAACTCTTCCGCTAAAAGGCGGCTGTACTCCCTGATCCGTGCCAGATGCCGGTACGGGGTAATATCACGATGTTCCGACAACCTGGCCAGAGCCATAATGGCGGCATTTTCCGTCTGCTTTCGTACCAGCAGGCTCTGTCGCAATTCCTGCTCCATTTCCTTGCGCATGGAAATGTCCCGGATAATCAACTGCAGGCCATGAACCTTACCCTGACGTTCAAGTTTATTGCCGTTTATTTCCACATCAAAGCTCTCACCATCTGTTCTGTGAAGCCGTGTCTGATACCCATTGACCTCTTCACCCCTGGCCACCGGAGTCAAGAGGTCACCACGCAACCGTAACCGTTCCTCGACCCCAACCAGATCGGTCAGGTTGATTTCTCCACTTTCATCAAGGGCCAGATGCTCGTAAAACGGCGGATTGGCATAAAGGATTCTCCCGGTTTCACTAACCAGGATCACATCGTCGACAATGTGTTCAAACAGCAGTCGGAAACGATTTTCCGTCCGCCGATACTCCTCGGATCTTCTTGCGACCTCCTGCTCCAGAAGTTCCGCCTGGATATTCAGCTGATCCGCCGTTTCCTCCTCCTGCATGCGGAGAAGAAAAGATTCCCGTCTGGACCTGGTTTCATACCAGCTCTGGACCGACACCAGTAGAACAAAGCTGGACATGAAAAAAACATTATTTATCAGAATGCTCCCCTGTCCGTCCACCAGGGGACACCAGTAAAGGATGGCAAAGAGATAAAAACCGACACCAATAAATCCACTGACCAGGGTTTGAAACATGGTCAAGGGGAGCATGGATGTATAAATCACAATGGCAACGATAAAACCGGCAAAATATGGAGAGGTAACCCCGCCCATGCGAATAACCATCAGGCTCAGAATGAGAAGAGAAAAGAAATAGGCGACAAAGGGTATGATAAAGGGATACTTACAGTCAACATCTCTATAATTCAGAAAAAACAGAAAAATGCAAAGGGCGCTGACCGACAATCGGTACTGTAAAAATTCCTGAAAAAGCGATGGGGCCAGCAGGGTATCCAGCAGAGAAAAAGAGACAAGCAGTACCACCGCCACCACAAGCATATACGACCCGCGATGATGATATAACCGGCGCAGTTCTTGCCGGTACCGCTGGTTAAGCGGCGGTGTCATTTCAGGATAATCCATAGGCTACTGCAGGAGGATCTCCAGGCGAATTCGCTTAAAGTCCGGCTCCTGTTTGAGAAAGGCTTCAATCACGTCGGGATCAAAATGAGAGCCCCTGTTTTCAAGGATAATTTCTCTGGCCTGTTCATGACTGAAGGCCGATTTATAACAACGCTTCGACGTCAACGCATCATAGACATCGGCAAGCGCAACTATCCTTGCTGAGAGAGGAATATTTGTACCGGACAGGCCCAGGGGATAGCCGCTTCCATCCCATTTCTCATGATGAAAATGAGCAATTTCCTGGCCCATGGTCAGGAAGGAAACATCGCCGGCATCACGTTCGGCCTCGGCAAGGGCATCCCTGCCGTAGACACAGTGGAGCTTCATGGTGTCAAATTCTTCTTTGGTCAATTTCCCGGGTTTCAGCAGGATGGCATCCGGGATGCCGACCTTGCCGATATCATGCAGAACGGACGACAAGGTTATATCCTCAAGAAACAATGGGGTTACCAAATGCTGCAAATTGTTTCTCTCTGCTATCACCTCCGTCAACATCCGGGTATATTCACGAATACGTTCAAGGTGGGCTCCGGTATCCGAGTCACGATACTCAGCCAGTTTTGCCAGCCCGAGGATAGCCGTACGTCTTGATTTGTCCACCAGCCTGGTTGATTCCAGCATCTGTTGTTCTATTTCTTTTCGCTGGGTAATGTTACGCAGAACCAGCTGGCACCCCGGAGTTAGCGCGTCAAGGTTAACCCAGGTCCCGCTCATCTCCACAGTCCAGACAACTTTCTCAGCTGTAACCATCCGGATTTCAACCCCCAGAAAAGGGCTGTGATCGGTAAACAGTTTAACGAGTTGGCCTGATACCTCCTTTCGCTGTACCGGGGCCAGAAAATCGAAAAGATTGTAATTCTGCGTTATTTTTTCATGTAAACCAAACACGCTGGCAAAACGCCGGTTAAACAGTCGGACATCCCCTCGCTTACCTACCACCACGACCATATCCTGGATATTTTCATAGAGTTCACTGTATCGGAACTCCAAATCCTTAATCTGTTCAAGCCTGCGCTGAACGACGGCTTCCAGATTGCCGGTATACATGCTCAGCTCCGTCTGCAGGTGCCGGACTTTTGACCTTCCCTTCCAAATTTCCCGCCTGATTTTCCCGTCATCATAACATTTGACAGTGGTGGCGATAAAAATGGCGAAATAGAAAAAGGTATTGTTTAAAATATAAACAACATCCTGTTGAGCCGAGGTAAAATCCATCTCTACAAGGGTGAAGATATAGACCAGATACACGGCTAGACCAAGAGCGAGAACCTGAGGAACGGTCAGGGGCAGAACGGAAAAGACAAAGGCGGCAACAAGGACGATACCTATATAGTATTCCGATTTAAACCCACCCAGTTCAAGAATCATCAGGCTGATGGTCAGGCTTGCAAAGACCAGGGCGATTGCCATGAGCTGGCGGGCATAACGCTTAAACGATCGAAAATGAAGCAGCCCGAGACAGAGCAACAGAAAACAGACAAAGGCCAGGCGGTAGACCAAAAATAGAAAAAAGAACTCGGGGTGGACAAGATAATCCAGCACCGAAAAAAACATGTAAAACAGGATACCGAGCCAGAAAACCAGTACAGCCCTCTGCGAAAAGAGTTCTCCCAGCTCATCTGTATACTTGTTACCGTTATTGACCATTCCTAACATTATGTTGATTACTCTTTAACGGCAAGGGCAAACAGGTTCACATGCTCCTCCTCACTCAATACAGTAACCTTGGTAAAGGGCGTGTCGGCAAACAGCTGTTCCATCTGTTCACGGGTACGATAGATAAGTTCCCAGCGCAGGATTCTGTCCATAAAAACCGCATCCTTGTGCTGGGTGTAGTTGCCGAGGATGAGAGAACCTCCGGGTTTAAGATGATTATAGCACCGGGTTATCATGGCCTTGAATAACCGGTCTTCAAGATAATCACACAGGCCGATGGAGTAGATTATATCCTGCGGGCCAATCTGGTGTTTCACCCGTCCCAGCGCCCATTTGATGACATTTTCGCTCATCAGCCGGATGCTCGCCAGGTGGGAGAAGGTATTGACATATCTGTTGGTGTACTGGAGGGCCTCCGAATCAATATCCACGCACAAGACCTCGATTAACTCGCTGTATTCACAACCTTTAAGAAAATCAAAAAGTTCCCTGTTGGGACCGCAGGCAAGATTCATGATAGCAATACGTTCCCCTTTCTCGGCAAGTGGTGCCGTAAGCCTGGCCAGCTGTTCAGCCATCAGGCGGCGACGTCCCCGGATCGCCCTTGAGGCGGGCCGCTGCAGACAAAAGGCATCTACCAGTTCACCGAGTCGGCCGTCTCCCTGGGGAACATTTTTATACACATGTTCTATCATGAGAAAATCACCGGCATAGCCTTTTGGCTTGTGATACGAACGTTCGGCATAATAGCTGCGCATGAAATACGGATAGATTTCCTTGAAAATATACCCCCAGAGGATATCTTCATAGCCGCTGCCGGCTATTTTTTCTTCAAACATCGGCATCGCATCGACCAGCCCGGTCAAAACAGAAAAACAGCGTTGTTCCTGTTCCGGATCCTTTTTTCCGCTGACTGAGTTTTCCTGGAGGGCAAGGGAGATATCAAACAGCTCCATGGATGCCTTTCCCACCCGTTCATGGATAAAATTCCAGAGCTCGGAATGGATCAAATTCGGCGGTATCGGCTTTGCCTCGGTATATTTACAGGACCTGCGGCTGGAAAGGGAATCGGCATATGCGGCAACGGGTGCACTTTCACCGGCAATCCGACGAAACTTCTTACATATTCTCTGGGTCAGGTATAAAAGAAAATCTGTGAACAGTTCAGGCTGTTGCTCCCTCATATCATCCATGACATCCTGATCAAAAACGGCAATCTCAACATCCTCGGCCGCGATGATGGTTCGTACTCTGGATCCCTTGTCAAAAAACCGATTTCACCGAAAAACTCACCTACCCCGATCAGGGCAACTGTTATCCTCGTCTGTCGGGCACCGGTATAACTGACATCAACGGTTCCCTTATCGATATAATAAAAGACTTCCTTCTCCGTTTCAGGAGAGAGAACCGCATCACCTGAAGAAAATTCGGCTTTTTTTGCATAGGAAAGAACCTGGGAAATAAGCTCTTGATGATCGGACCAGGATTTGTTGGCAGGTGCTGCGCACATAATTTGAATAACCTCCGAAACAGGATAAGGGTTGTTTGTTCTTCCCTATATTATGCGGTACAGATGACAACAATTCAAGAAATTTTATGAAAATTAAGCAGATAGGGAAAGGAAAAAAGTGACAATAAATTATTGTCCGATTTTCCGATTCACGCCTTGCCTGAAAATGAAAAACCTGGAAAAGAGTTGCAGGAGAAGGAACCTCACACACACGGCAACAAGAATTCGTATACCGACAATAACCCAATAGTTTGCCCCGAACAGGACAAAAAGCAGGGCATCTTCGATAATCGAATGACAGATCATGAGAAAGGTGGCAATAAAAAATATATCCCGCCGATCCAGATGACCGTTATTGGCCTCACGAATCAAAATTCCGGCTCCATAGGTGATACCGAGCAGCTGGCCGACAATAATTGAAAACGAAGTATTGACCTTCTGAGTATAGGTCTGCATCAGTCGTGTGGACTTAATCCAGTCCATAGTCACAATAATCAGGGATATGAGCAGGATAAGCTTACCGGAAAGAAGGAGCGCATTGACAAGAGATGCCTGCAGCATGGCGGGGAAAGTCGTGTATACGGTCATTGCGACCTGTTGGCCTGGAGTTTCGCTGCCGAAAAAAGAACGGGGCATCAGCATGACCGGAAAGACCGTCACAAAGGCCATGGTGCCGCGCAGCACGATTGAATAGGCATAAGAGATGCCGAGTTTCTTCATGATGGCGGACTCAACCACCATGGAATGACAGACCCCGAGAAAAACGGCCAGAATCGTCCATTGATAAGGATCAAGACCCAGAGGTGCGGCAAAGGCTATAGCGGCGTAGAGGTTGAGCAGCACTCCGGCGGCAATGGCCATGGCGGCCTCGGCCGGTAAATCCAGAATAGAGGTAATCGGGGCAAAAATAAAGCTGACATGTTTCAACAGATCCAGATAGAGCAGGATATCAGCCAGGATATAGAGGGGAATAACAAGTTTCAAGATCAGGCCGGCACTCTTCAGGGAAGAGCGCAGACTTTCAACCAGTACCTCCTTCTTCATGTATTAATCCTCTGTCGCGATCTCTGCAATTCCTGCGGGGACGAGAATCTGATCAGGCGGACTTTACGACTGCGTGGAAACTCTCTTTTGATCAGTATTTTAAGAACCAGGGATGCGTGAGCAGAGTCAACAAAGATTTCACGATCTTCAAATCCGCGTTCAAGAACTCGGTACCGGTTGTTTTCCATACAGACCAGGGTGATACTCCGATCCCGTTTATAGGTGAGCAACTCCACCCCGCCCGGCATAGCCGTCAAGGTAAGATTAATATAATAACATATCAAGTAGTTGTACCACGGTCGAGTAGACCGATTCCATCATTGTTCAACAAGTTCTTGAGAGCCGATTTTATTGACGCCCCGCCGCACGCGGCTACTACGTTCAACGCTCTTAAACTTGCCGACTCCGATGGTCTCAAGCCCCTCACAGAACCGTGC
>JAJRQC010000038.1 GCA_024280455.1 Deltaproteobacteria bacterium
GAACGGAACTGCGGATGCGGCAACAGAAAACGCCGTGGAAGCAGATAGCGTGTTCACACAACACAAACCGGGAAAACTTCTTTCCCGCCGGGGCCGCAGAAGATTCTCCTGCGGCCCCTTTCTTTTTCCTTGACAAGAACACGGATCACCCATATTATTTCGCTCAATTGAGCAAAACTAAAGAGAGAAAACATGGCACGCCCTAAAAAATGCAGACACGTGGACCGCATGCCGCAGGTACGCTATTTTAAACCTCGCGGCATCCCTCTGACGGAGCTGACCGAGGTGTACCTGACCATTGAAGGAGCGGAAGCCCTGCGCCTGGTGGATGTCAAAGGACTGGACCTCAACACCGCTGCCGGGGAAATGAATGTATCACGCCACACCTTTGGCCGCATCCTGGCACAGGCCAGGCGGATTGTTGCCGAGGCCATCACCGGTGGCATGGCCATCCGTATTGAGGGAGGCGACTTCATGATCAAATGCAAGGGTGCTCAGGCCCCGATTCCAAAAAAGAATCCCCACACCAACCAGCCGGGCAACGGCACCACACAAACAGGAGATGTAAAAATGACAAAAATAGCCATATCCAGCGAAGGGCCTTCACTTGACGATCAGGTCGACCCCAGATTCGGCCGTGCCGGGGGATTTCTTATTGTTGACCCGGGCACCATGGAAACCCGGTATATCGATAACGGCTCAAGCCAGACCATGGGTCAGGGTGCCGGTATTCAGGCCGCTGAAAAAGTTGCCGAAGCTGGTGCGGAGGTTGTACTCAGCGGTTATATCGGTCCCAAGGCTTTTCAGGCACTTACTGCGGGCGGCATCAAGGTTGGACAGGACTGTGACAACATGACTGTTCGCGAGGCTGTCGATAAATTCAAAAAAGGGGAAGTTTCCATTGCCGACAAGCCGAATAGGTAAACGTGAACCTGGCCGTTTCTTGATATGCGAACCACACATACAATCAGAACATCCAGCTGTACAGCAGGAGAAAAACTATGATTATATCCGTTGCCAGCGGCAAGGGCGGAACCGGAAAAACTACGGTCACCTCCTCTCTCAGCGCCGTATGGGATAGGCCGTTGCTTGCAGTGGACCTTGATGTCGAGGAGCCGAACCTGCATCTTTTTCTTCATCCCGAGCTGGGGACGCCGGTCAAGGCCTGGATGGAGGTACCGGAGTTGGATGCGGAAATCTGTACCTTATGTAGAGATTGTGTGGAGCTGTGTCAATTCACGGCAATCTCCATCATGATTTCCGCCCTGACTTTGCATACGGATATGTGCCACGGCTGCGGAGGATGTATCGCTGTCTGCGAGCAGGACGCGCTGCGGCCCGGCAGACGGGAACTGGGCGTAATCCACCAGGGACAGGCGGGAGAAATAGATTACCTCATGGGAACACTGCGTATTGGTGAAGCAATGAGCCCGCCCTTCATGGAACAGATCAAAAAGCGGATGCGGGAAGTTATACTGGAGACGAAGCAGGATGTCATCATTGACGCGCCTCCGGGTGTGAGCTGCCCTGCTATCTGTTCGGTTATCGACAGTGATGTGATTGTTCTGGTCACTGATGCCACGCCGTTTGGCTTTCACGATTTCAAGCTGGCCTGGGAGTCCTTTTCTCCCCTTGACAAACCCATGGGGGTTGTCGTCAATCGGGCCGGTCTGGGTACGCACGACATTTACGACTTCTGCAAAGAAAAAAACATCCCGGTACTGGCTGAGATTCCTTTTGACCGCTCCATTGCCGAGGCATATTCGCGCGGGCAGTTGATAGCCGATGTTTCCGAGGAACTTGGCACAGTATTCTCCTCCCTGCGCGAAAAAATCCGTGCCCTTGCAGGCGACTTCCAGGAAGAGGTGGGCCATGCGTGAAATACTGATCATCAGTGGCAAAGGGGGCACCGGAAAGACTTCTCTGACCGCAGCGTTTGCGCATCTTTCCGGCAGCAAGATTATCTGCGATCTGGATGTGGACGCTCCAGATCTGCATCTTCTCCTCCAGCCCCGACATGAACGGGAAGTAGAATTTCATGCCGGAAATGAAGCACGGATAGAACAAGCCGGCTGCACCGGGTGCGGCACATGCGAAGAAATGTGCCGTTTTAATGCCATCCGCCGGAAGGATGATGCATTATTTATCGTTGATCCGATCCGGTGCGAGGGCTGCAAGGTCTGTGTCGCCTTCTGCCCGGAACAGACCATCAGCTTTCCGGAGAAGCATTGCGGCACCTGGTATATCTCCTCAACAAGATTCGGCCCCATGGTACACGCACAGCTTTTTCCCGGTGAAGAGAATTCCGGCCGCCTGGTCTCTCTCCTTAAAAGTGAAGCCAGAGAACTGGCCCGGGAAAACAATATCGACTTAATTCTCAGCGATGGTGCACCAGGAGTCGGCTGTCCTGTAATCAGTTCCCTTTCCGGAGCGCATTGTGCGGTCCTGGTTACCGAGCCTACGCCATCCGGCCGCCATGACCTGAAACGTGTGGCTGCGCTGTGCGACCATTTTCACATCCGTGCAGGTGTCATAATCAACAAGGCCGATATCAACCCGGACGAGGCACGAATCATAGAACAGTATTGCCGGGAGAAAGACTATCCGCTTCTGGCAAAACTGCCGCACGACCCGGTGATTACCGAGGCCATGGTCAAAGCACGCGCGGTCACCGAGCTTGAGAAAACAGAAATCGGCGAAAATATCAGGCAGGCGTGGGAAAAGATAGAGAAATTTGCAAGGTAAGGGACGCGGCTATGCGGTCGCCTTTGCCTGAAAACTCAAACACGTTACAACAAACAAAGGAGAACGAAACAATGCTCATTGGTATCCCTTCAACACATCCCGGTGGTATGGAAGCCGCCTTTGGCGCCCATTTCGGTCATTGTGACCTGTACAATTACTCTGCTGGAAGCGCTCAGGAAAATGCCTGGTCTGGCACGGAAGACAAAACATTAGAAAACCTGCAATCTTGAAAACATCCTATTATGTTAACGGAAAATATCATGAAAAAAGTTGTGATTCTTGGCGGCGGATTTGCGGGAGTGGAAGCTGCCATCTTTCTGCGAAAAAAAGTATACCGTAACATTAATCAGCGACCGTACTTTTTTCTTCATTTACCCCACATCCATCTGGGTGCCTACCCGGGACATTGAGTACGAGAAGAACAGCATAGATCTTACCGCATTGCAGCAGGCACACGGCTTTGAACTCATCATTGATGAAGTCGCATCCATCCAGGTCCGGGCCGGCGTGCCAAGCAGGGCCATCTGGCCGAGGTTATGGCCCGTAATACAGCATTCAACATTGTCGCCCGTGACAAGGGAGAAAAAGAACATAAAGGCTACCGGAAGCATATAAACATCTAATGCGTCATGGACAGCGGAGATGGTGGCGCCTTTGTCTACCGAAATGCTCAACGGGGAGTAATGTTCCCCATGCCGTATTTTGGTCATTTATTAAAAAAAAGCTGGTGCCACTATTGCCGCCTGAGTAAACTGGATAAAATTCTCCGTATCCCGTGTATGTAAATTTGGATTCAAACCGAGGTCCGTCCGGCATGGTGCTGCAAAGCTATTCTTCAGCAGGGACTTGAACATACCCTAAAACAACTCACCTGATAAAATATGCCATGGACCTGCAACTCAACATAGAAGAAACCCTCTGTATCGGCTGCGGAGAATGCGTAACCGACTGCCCCTACGCAATACTTGCCCTGGAGAATGACCTGCCGGTGGTTTTACTCGACAAGGCTGAGCAATGTATAGGCTGCCAGCACTGCCTGACCATCTGCCCCACCGGCGCGCTCTCCATCCTCGGCAAGGATCCGGCCCGGAGCAGACCTCTCAAGGATAACCTGCCCGAAGCCGAACAAATGGAGACCTTGATCAAAGGAAGACGTTCCGTGCGGCGCTACAAAAAGGAATCCCTGCCAAAGGCAACCATTGATCACCTGATACAGGTGGCCGCCCACGGTCCGACCGGAGTCAACAATCGCGGCCTGCTCTTTACCGTTCTTGACCGGGCCGAGGATATGGAGCAGTTCAGACAGATGGTTATGGGACAAATAGAACAGCAGATCAAGGGCAATCATCTGCCCCAGGGATTTGACTTTTTCAAGGCTATTTTCAGAAGCTGGACCCAAGGCAACGATATCCTCTTTCGCGGCGCTCCGCATCTGCTGCTGGTCTCCTCACCGGCCAGCGGACCAACCCCGGTGCCGGACAGTCTTATTGCGCTCAGTTACTTTGAGCTCTATGCCCAAAGCATGGATATCGGCACCCTGTGGAACGGGTTTGTCTACCTGACGCTGACCCATATCCTGCCTGAGCTTGTCGGGGAACTCGGCATACCGGCCGATCACACTCTGGGGTATGCCATGAGCTTTGGCCGGCCGGCCGTCAGATACCACCGGACGGTCCAGCGCGAGGATGTACAGATCAACCGGGTCAGGATGACAACCGGTTGAACGAAGCCGCTACGTTTACTGGTACGGTTGACGTACTGAACATAACGCTGACCGAGGCGTTTCATAAGATTTCCGGCACTATCGGATTTTTCAGGAGTGAACAAAAGATGAATGACTTGTCATCAAAACCGGTTTCCTTACTTTTTAAAGCGCAGTAGCAGATCATGTCTGAACGAATATAACTTTTGCTACCAGGTAAAGAACAAAGGATCGGAGAAGGGTGACATCCTTGATAAGAAAGAAATTGCCTGCAAGGTACTGGCTGAAATTACCGCTGAATATGATTTCAACGGCGATATCGACGCCTCACCTTCAGCATTGCTCGGCATTAAACAACAGGGTGCGCCCACAGGTGTTATCACACTCGGAGAAATGGCTCGACTTCTCGATATGATTAATAAAAACAGCACAATAAAGTTCAGCAGCTACAGACGCTCTCCCTTGTAAATCAAGGATAAGGAACTTCGATATGTTGACGAGCTGATTGACGACAGAGTTATCAACCGACTGTTACCTTACGATGGATATAGCCCGGCTGTGCGTGATCTCTTTCCCGTCAATTTATTCCGTGCCGAACTGCTCAAGGCAATCAATGCTATAAACCAATAATTTTTACATTACCGTCCTTAAGTGCCCTGATAAAGGAGTTCCGGCATTTAATCTTTCCCAATACGTCGGTTTTAATTTTTCCCAGTTCCTCTAAAGAGTGGGCATCGCTTCCACCTGTCTGCACCAAGTCAAACCCGGAGGTCCATCTTTTGACCTCCCTGTTGTCGCTGTCTGAATTTCTGCCGTTCACTGATTCAATGATTCCGCATAAATTCTGTCTGATCACATATTCCTTGACGGATCTTCCTGTCCTGAACGGATGAGCAGCAATGGCAACACCGTCATGCTCTTTTACATAATTCAACAGCTTTCTGGCTGGAAAATTTGTCTGAATCTCTTCAAAGGGTCCAAAAATCAGGAAATCCCCATCCGATGTTTCATACTCCATCCCGAATATTACAAGAAGCCCATCTTCCTGAACCCCCTCCCGTATGCCCGTATGCCGGATGTCCATGGTCTGGTGGTCGGTAATACATACGCCATCCAGGCCTTTTTTTACGGCATGAATCAAAATATCTTCAACAAGAAGCCTGCTGCACGGAGAACTACTCGTATGTACGTGTAAATCAAAAATCATAAAATACTCCGATTCATTCCAACGCTATTTTTATTATCAGTTAATCTTCCTGCAAAGCTCAATATTTACCTGGTCCCCGGGTTTCCAGTTTCTGTTGTCCTTTTCGGAAACATCGACTTCGATAATGTGGTCATGGCTGTTGATAAAATATATCGTATACGCTCCCATGAACTGTTTACTGATAATTTTCCCTGTGTCCCGACTTTTATTGTCAAACGTCCGAATCAATATATTTTCCGGTCGGACAAATTTTTTTTCCCTTGATCCGTTAAGCGATATTTCATTCATTTTCCCGATAAAACCCGCAACAAATGCTCTCTCTGGGTTCTTATAAATTTCCACAGGAGTTCCTGTCTGGACAATCTTGCCTTTATTCATTACCACAACCCGGTCGGATATGCTTAAGGCTTCATCCTGGTCATGAGTAACGAAGATAGATGCATGTTCCAAAGAATACGGACAACATTGTTGAAAGGCATGCTACAAAGATGCTGTTTACAAGGAGTCCCCGGTTCCTGGTAAACAGATCTGCATAGCATGAAAAATCAACCTTTCCATCGATGATGATGCTTTTGATAAGCACTGACACCACCGGCCATAATATAAAAAAAAGGACGCTGGACAGGATGATTAAAACGGTTACCTGGCCCAGAAAGGATGCGAATTCGAACCTTTTTTTTATCTGGCGTATTTTTCCTGCCATTTTTTTACAAGTGCATCCCTTTCTTTTCCAGCCTTTTCAAAATCAATGGTCATCAGGTTAGCGTCCTTTATAGCTGAAAGAATTTCAGGGGGATCCACATCGCTTCTTGCCGGTACCCTGACACAATATTTTTTCAGGATTTCCTGCCCCTTTTTGCTGGTGCACCAATCCATGAAAATCTTTGCTTCCTTTAAATTTTTTGCGCCTTTAAAAATGGCTGCCGGGGCCGGCCACCAAGGAGTTCCGTCCTTTGGCAAAATACCTGTTACCGGATATCCTTCTTTTGCCAGTTCCTCGTATGTGCCGGGGGAGAGACCTACCATCACTTCACCAAGTGCCGCTTTTTGGGGCGGTTCGCTTCCTCTCTTTGCATAATAGGGAATCTGGGCATTTAGTTTATCCAGATATTCCCATCCCTTTTCAGCACCCATTGTCTGGAGAATTCCGGTTAGAATGGTATATGCCGTTCCCGATATGGAGGGATTTGACATCAGAATTTCGCCTTTGAAAGCAGGATTCAGAAGATCCTGCCAGGTATGCGGGATCTCAACCCCTTTTTCCCTGCAGACTTCCTTGTTTACGATAAAGCTGACCGTCACAAGAGAAACCCCGGTCCAGTATCCGTCTTTGTCCTTGAACTGAGCTGGTATTGCCTGTGCTCCTTTGGGAACATACCGCTCCAGAAGCCCGTCAGCCTTTGCCGCAATAAAACTGTCAACTCCTCCACCAAACCATACGTCCCCAATGGGTTTACCTTTTTCAGCCCTGACCCTGGACAACACTTCTCCGGAAGACATGCTCAGATATTCAACTGTGATTCCGGTATCCTTCTTAAATTCCCTGAAGATCTCATCTTTGCCGCCGTATGCCGCAAACATCAACAGGTTGCTATTGCTCAAAGCCTGGCTGGCGCTTAGCGAAAGGAGCATGACAATTGCGGAAAAACAAAGTGATACGAATTTAAACCTCATAATACCTCCATAAATAAATGTTTGCACTAGACAGGCATCAACAGAAGGGTAACTGTTTAAAAAAACATCTCAACGTTGTCGTTCTTTTTTCTTTACTTGCTGATTTTTTATCCTTCCACTTCCTTGATAATTTTCACCCTGGTGCTGCTGAAATCCGGGATACCAGCGGTAAGGTCGACCATGGGTGTGTTGGCGAGATTTTCATCCAGCCGGGATACCATGTTCGGGTTAAGTCCGGTTGCCAATTTCGGGTTCGGGATCAGGCCATCCTTGTCGACAACCTCCCTGCCCCCCAAAAACACCATCTCGCCTTGACTGATCGGCAATCTGGAGGCGCCAAGCTGGGTGTGACCGTAATGAAACGAAACCGCCACACATCCTTTCCGTACAAGTTTGCCGGTTCTGACCCTTCCGACAATTCCCTTTGAGTTACTCCGGGAAACTAGACGAGCTCTCTCGCCATCCTTGATATCCAGGGAACGGGCATCTTTTTCGTTCATTACGATAAAATTTTCAGGAAAGATCTCCATGGACCAGCGGTGACTTGTTGTCCTTGACTGGCTATGGACATTCATTTTGTGGCTAATGAGCGTAAGAGGATATTCCTGATCTTCTTCAGACAGGATATTGCCGGCCGAATCCGCAGGAGGAAGACAGGTTAATGTGCCTGAAAAAAAATCACCGGTTAATGCGTTTCTGGCCATGGCCAGATCCTCATTGTAGAGAGCAAGCCGCTCCAGACCGTACTTGAATTTTTTTCCGTCAAATACGTCCTCATATTGTGTAAACACCCCTCCTCTGGCCAGGATGTAACAGGTTTGTCGCCATTCATCCGGTGACAGTATTTTTTTAAACGGGCCACCGGATAATTACGCTCAACAAAATCTACTTCATGCAGAGGGGCTGAAGGGACCTTGGCTCCATGGGCGATATTGGCAAATCCTCTGAGATAAAAATCTTCCGCTTGGTGCAGGGGATGACCTTTGCCGGTTTTATCCACGATGGCATTCTTTCCAAATCCCGGCAGATCCATTTTCTCCGCCAGATCAATCAAAAAGGTATCAAGGCAATACGGACGACCATCTTCAGTCTTATTGGTCAATGGCTCGATGCATGGGGTGCGGATACCGGTAAACCTGAGGGCCGGGGCATGGGGTGTCAGCCATCCATAATGCCCTTCGGCATAGGTGACGTCCGGTACAATATAGTCGGCATACAGATTTGATTCATTGATAGAGGTATCTATTGACACGTGGAGCGGTACCTTGTCGCTGTCCTCCAGGGTCTGCCGGTACCGGTAGCCGCCCGGGGTTGAATAAACGGGATTGTAGAAATATGTAAAAAGTACCTTGCAGGGATATGGATACTGCTCATCAATGCCGCTCAGGGCTTCAACACTGAGTCCTCCTTTGGTGAAGGAAAACCAGGGTCTTTTTGCCGGATAGCCGGTTCCGGTTGCGGCCTTTTTACGGCGAAATTCGCTGCTTTTTTCATAACAGGCCTTTTCACGGGATATTCTTATTCCCCTTCCCTTCAACCGACCGGGAAAATTCTGCAGATCATACAATCCTTTTTTATGGCTTGCTATCCCGCCGCCGGCAGTTAGATAGCCGCCTCTGACTTCAACACTGCCGACCAGACAACTCAGCATGGCCACGGCATAGGCAGCATAGGTACCGTTCGTATAGTTACCGGCCCCGTGGTACTGGCAGACCGCAGCCCTGGTACCGTGGGAGGAAAAATCGTCTGCCGTCCGCTCAATTTGCGCGCGTGGGATACCGGAGATCTCGGCATATTCAGCAAGTGAATGCTGCATAACCCCCTCCTTCATCATCCTGAAGGATGTCTTCACCCTGATTGTTGTTCCATTGTCCTCTTTAAGGATAGTCTCTTTATCAAGGAGGGCTTCGTCCACGGCATCAAAAGCTACCGGGTATCCGTCAGTTGTCAGCACAACATAACGATCATCTCTGTTCGTCTCAGTCGGAGAAGGATTCAGGTCGGATATTCTGAGAAATTTGCGGAAGTTGGCATGATCCGGGTCATCAATGACCAGATGGGTTGCATTGGTATAACATCCATATCCCAGGTCGGCCGCGGCCCCGGCATGAGGGGCGCACAGATACTTTTTATTGTATAGCTCCTGCTCAATCATCCTACGGATCATCCCCATGGCCAGGGCGCCATCCTGGCCCGGTTTAACCGGTAACCAATCTTCGGCATGCACTGATGCGTTTTGTAGCCTGGGATCAATAATAACGAATTTTACCTTCCCTCTGGAACTTCTTTCGGCAACAGCCGCACCATAGGTGTTCACTCCCGGCTGCAAGGCCTCGTAGATATTCGCCCCAAAAACCAGAATATATTCGCTCCCCCAGGGATCGGCCTTGAGTTCCACCTGTTTTTTTTCGGTAAGCGCAAAATTTCCCATCCTGAAACCAAGACCACAGATATCCGTATGGCCGATCCGGTTGATCGATCCCATGGCTCCCTTGACAAAGCGGTCAATGAGCTCTTTTCTCCCGGATTGCAATCGGCCTGATATAAAAACAAAACCATTGCGCCTGGGTCCAAGTTCCAGTGCGCTCGGATCAATGGGATCATCGCTGTTTTGTTGCTTAAGACCTTCCACCGCCCTGTCTTCGCCAAGGTGGGCGAAAATTCTGCCACCGTCGGTAATTTCGGCAATCATCTGCTCCCATCCGATGGGTTCAAATTGACCTGATCCTCTTTTTCCGGCGCGTTTCAGAGGTTGAAGAATACGATAAGGGTTATAGATATAATTCGGTGCATCATGGGCCTTGGCACAAACCGGGCTTGACAGGGAAAGGGTTTCCATGACCGGTGTTGTATAATCAATCGGGTGGCCAAGGTGATTGTACGGATGATAGGGATTGCCTGAATATTTTTCCAGTTTACCATCCTTCACGACCGACCTGTTACCGCACCTGGCATTGCAGCCCAGGCAGACGGAATGGACAACCTGCACATCGCTGTCTGTCTGCAGACCGGCCGTTGGCTGCATCGTTCTCGGGTCGTGAATCTGTTGCGGAGCCGCCTTTGTTTTTGTTGGCGCGATGAAGGCCGTTCCTGCCAGGAGTGCACTTCCCTTTAACAGGGTTCGTCGGGCCGGAGAAAACTCTGGTTCCATGCCGGTCTTCTTCTCTATCATGCAAGTTCCTCCGTTCCGTGTCCTGCTCTTACGTATCTAATATTCGGTTTTGTCAACTTTTCCGGCTTGCGTACGGCCAGCGATTTATTCTGCAGATAATCAGAAAATTCTCCCTGGGGATTATTTAGATCGCCGAAAATCCTGGCCCCGGATGAACAGGCCTCAACACAGGCCGGTTCAAGTCCAGCCAGCAGACGAGCCAGACAGAAATCGCATTTGTCCACCCTTTGACCATAACGGGAATCGGCAAATCGTGCCCCATACGGACAGGCTTCAATACAGCTCCCTGCTGATGTACATTTATCCCAGTCCGTAACAACAATACCGTTATCAAGCTTAAAGGTGGCATTCTCAGGACAGGCGGAAACACAGGGTGGTTCATCGCATTGATTACATTGAACCGGTGTGAAGATTATCCGGGACGGGGTGTTATCATTTACCTCCAAAATCAACCGGGTATTAAACTGTTCCGGAGCAGTTCCAGTGTACCCTTTACAGGCAATTACGCACGCCTGGCACCCCGTACAACGGTTCAGGTCAATAATCATGGCCGGTTTTGCCTGAGCCGACAGGGCGTGAAGCTGCTCCGCTCCGGCAAGCCCGGCCACTACTCCGGCCACCACCAGGCCACCTTTTCCGATAAACGTTCTTCTTGTATCCATCCTCTATCCTCCCTGGTAGAATATCACCCGTATGTAATAATGCACGATATACCTATAGCGCAAATAGATAATAACGATACAAGAGGCCGGCATAATTGGTTCCCGCTATAGGGAGGAACCGTATTTTTGGGGATCAGGAAGTTACCAGGGGCAAGGTGTAGCGATTCATGCTCCATATCTTTACACGATGATACACAACATCGTCAGACGGGAAAAAGTGGAAGTGCAAATCCGGTGACTAAACCTATTACCAACCAGAGCCATTCAGGTCGACTCCGTATTAAACTACACCTCCTGCAGCAGACATCCTGCATTATGATGCCGACAATATTTCGCAGCGTTTCCAGCGGATATCTTGCGCAGATCGACACCGCCAAGAAAAATAGTCCCTGCCTGGGGATCATAAAATCTGACCAGCATTCCGGCCAGGGTTGATGTTCCGGCACCGGTTGTCCCGATAAGAACGGTTATTTTGCCTGCCGGAAGTTCAAGAGAGAAATTTTGCAGTATCGGCTTTTCTTGAATGAACCCAAAGCTCACCCTGCCAAATTTGACTGAACCTGTAACCGATTTAGGGATGTAGACCGGTTCCAGGGCCTGCATGGTCTGAGGGGGGCATAGCCGTCAAGCTAACGTAAAATGTCAATAACATCGAAGGATAGCTGCAATGCAGGAGCCTGCCCCCGCGGGCGATTGGTGACAGCAGAGACATCCTGACGCATAATTATCGCCCGCAGGGCGGGCTCCTACGTGGTGC
>JAJRQC010000039.1 GCA_024280455.1 Deltaproteobacteria bacterium
AACCGTCGTTATACGATGACCCCGTCTCTGATAATGCGCTGGAAGATGTTAAATTAATCCTCTTACAATCGTCGGCATCACCGACGAAAAAAGGGTAGCGGATACGTCTTTGTTCTTGACAAGTGTCAACCATATCAGTGCCTTGAGGCCGGTGTCTCGAAAACTGTTTGGATAGTGTTTTCTGAGCACAGTTTCCGAACCAAGAGGCTGCAACGATCCGTGCAGATCAATGCCGCCGGTTTCCGGCAGAAAAAACGTTGCCCCGGGCTGCACCGAGATATGCTGCAGGTATACAACCGGCAGCTCAAGCTGTCGACAGTGTTGAAGCAGTTCCTGCGCCCTGGCGGCCGCTGCCTCGGCACCAACCAGTTCCATTCGACCTTCCGGGAAATAATCCTTTTGAAAATCAATCATGACCAGTGCCGTATCCATTCACTCCTCCCTGGAAAAATTTATTCAATTGGTTGATTATGTACTACCAATTTACGGCAGGGAAATCTCATAGTACTGGAGAATATCACCAGATCCGGTTCTTTTCCTTGTCTCATCTGCCCTCCATGTATAGAGTAACAAATATCGCTACTGTTCAAGAATATAAATGAGTCTGTTGATTAATGAGGATTTTCGTTCAAGGTCAAGGCATACGAAAATTTTTACCACAGGCATATAGTTGATATTCCGAGGATAAAAATTTTCGTATACCGCAGAGATCGCTGAACGATCAAGTCGTCCGTCTGGGCGAAAATACCATTAATCAACGGGCTCATAAATCAGGTACCGGGATATGCTATGCCAAGAGACCTTCCCGTTGGTAACGGATCACTGCTGATCAACTTTGACTCCACCGGGCAGGTTCGCGATATATTCTGGCCCCACGTGGGCCAGGAAAATCATACCAGCGGCAGGGTCTGCCGACTGGGGGTATGGGTCGACAACCGATTCAGCTGGCTGAATGTGTCAAACGCCATTACCGGGGCCTGGTTATCCGGGCCGCGGAGTGGATCTGCTACGTCGACGAAGACACCGGCCTGCCGCGCCCCTCATGGGATCTCTGGGAAGAACGGTATGGGGTCCACAGCTGGACCGTGGCAACGGTCTGGGCCGGGGTCGGCGGCATGGCCCGCTACGAAAACGACTCCTACCATCAAATCAGCGTGGACACGGCCAGGGTTCCGGGTAATCCGTGGTTTATCCGTACCCTCTGGCTGGCCCAGTGGTTCATCACCACCGCCACCAGTGAAAAAGACCTGCAGGCGGCACTGGAATGCATTGAATGGGTGGCCGACCACACCCTGGAATCAGGAGTTATGGCTGAACAGGTACACCCCTACACCAACGAACCCCTCTCGGTCAGTCCCCTGACCTGGAGCCACGCCACCTATGTGGATACTCTGCTGAAATATCACAAAAAAGACATGGAGCTGGCCGGTGACAACCACTAAACTGCTGCTGGCCGGTGATATCGGCGGCACCAAGACAACCCTGGCCCTGTATAGAGCAGAGAGCAGGCCTGCATCACCTGTTCGTGAGCAGACGTTTCAAAACCGTCAGGCAAGCGGCCTGGCCCAACTAATCACAACTTTTCTGGGGCAGGAAAAAGAGCTGCCCGCTGTCGGCTGCTTCGGGGTTGCCGGGCCGGTTCGGGACGGCCGGGTCAAAATGACCAACCTGGACTGGCGGATTGACGAGCTGGAGATTGCCCGGACATGCGGGCTTGAACGGGCCATTCTGATAAATGATCTGGTGGCTACGGCCGTGGGCGCAGTTCTTCTGCCCCGGGATGAGCTTTTCCCCATCAACCAGGGAAAGCCCTGGGATGAAGGCACCATCAGCGTGCTGGCCCCCGGCACCGGACTGGGCGAGGCCTTTGTCCTCCAGCAGGACAGCCGGTCGATACCGGTGGCCTCGGAAGGGGGCCATGCAAGTTTTGCCCCCCGCAACAAGGATCAGCTCGAGCTCCTTGCGTTTCTTCTGCAAAAGGAGCAGCATGTCTCGGTGGAAAAGGTCTGTTCAGGCTTAGGCATCCCCAACATTTACGCTTTTTTAACGACCCGTATTCAGCCACCGGAAGGGCTGCAGCAGAAGGTTGCCGTAGCTGCCGATCCAACGCCGATCCTGGTTCAGACCGCCCTGAAGGCGCTTGAGGATGGAGATCTGCACCATATCTGCGTTAAGACCCTGCACCTTTTTGTTGATATCCTGGCCGCAGAGACGGCCAATCTGACCCTCAAGGTGATGGCCACCGGCGGGGTGTTTCTCGGCGGTGGCCTCCCGCCCCGGATTCTTCCTTTTTTTGAGCCGGAACGGTTTATGACTGTCTTTGCCCGGGGGGCGTATCAAAAGATGCTTGCCGAGATACCGGTTCATATCCTGCTCAACCCGAAAACCGCCCTGATCGGTGCCGCGGCCTCTGGCATGAATCGATAAAAAAAACATTTTGGAGAATACACAATGCAACATGCTGACATCGGCCTGATCGGCCTTGCCGTTATGGGCCAGAACCTGGTTCTGAATATGAATGATCACGGGTACACGGTTGCCGTTTTTAACCGCACCACGTCCAAAGTTGATGCCTTCCTTGAAGGCCCCGCCAAGGGGACCGCTATCATTGCTACCCACTCCATCAGGGAACTCGTTAATTCATTAGAAAAGCCGCGCAAGGTCATGATGATGGTCAAGGCCGGAGAAGTGGTTGATCTCTTTATCGACCAGCTGCTTCCATATCTCGATCCCGGCGACATCATCATTGACGGTGGCAACTCTCTTTATACTGATACCGAACGCCGTACCAAAACGCTTTCAGAACAGGGTCTTTTGTATATCGGCACCGGAATTTCCGGCGGGGAAGAGGGGGCAAGGAAAGGCCCCTCCATCATGCCCGGCGGTAACCCCGAGGCCTGGCCACAGGTTAAAGAAATTTTTCAGGCCATTGCCGCCAAAGTCGATGGCGTGCCCTGCTGTGACTGGGTCGGCGAGGGGGGAGCCGGACATTTTGTCAAGATGGTCCATAATGGGATCGAGTATGGTGATATGCAGCTCATCTGCGAGGCCTACGACTTCATGTCCCGGGGACTGGGAATGGATGAGGACGGCATTGCCGATATATTCGGCCAGTGGAACAACGGTCTACTCAGTTCCTATCTTATTGAAATTTCATCCCATATATTTGCCACCAAAGACACGGATGGAGAACCCCTGGTCCGCAAAATTCTTGATACCGCCGGTCAGAAGGGAACCGGCAAATGGACCGGAATCAATGCCCTGGAGTTAGGCATTCCCCTGACCCTGATTGCCGAGGCCGTCTTTGCCAGGTGCCTGTCGGCCCTGAAAGAGGAACGGGTTCGGGCCGCCGCCGTCCTGACCGGTCCGGAACCGAAAGTTGCCGGTGACCGGGAAGCACTGATTAAAGATATCCATGATGGCCTGTACGCAGCCAAAATCATTTCCTACACTCAAGGCTATATGCTCATGCGGGAGGCGGCCCGGGAACACGACTGGAATCTGCAATACGGAAACATCGCCCTGATGTGGCGCGGAGGCTGTATCATCCGCAGCGTCTTTCTCGACAATATCCAACAGGCCTTTACAAAAAATCCCGGGCTCGACAACCTGCTGCTCGATGATTTTTTTCATCAGACCGTGAACAAAGCCCAGGACGGCTGGCGCCGGATCATTGTGAAAGGTGTGGAGATGGGTATCCCCCTGCCCGCCATTTCAGCTGGTCTGGCCTATTACGACGGCTATCGCAGTGCACGCCTGCCCGCCAACCTGCTGCAGGCCCAGCGTGATTATTTCGGGGCCCACACCTATGAACGGGTCGACAGCCCCAGAGGCGAGTTTTTCCATACCAACTGGACCGGAACCGGCGGTAAGGTCTCCTCAAGCACCTACACAGTGTGAGTCTATGCAAAAAAAAATGCTGCAGAAGATCTTCCTTCTCGGGGGGATCGCTGTATTCATCGTCCTGTTCAAAGTTTTTGACCTGCAGCAGTATCTGAGTCTGGACTATATCAAGGCCCAGCAGGAAAATTTTTCTGCTCTCTACCAGATCCGGCCGGTTTCGGTGATTGCGGCCTACATGCTGATCTATATTGTGGTGACCGCCCTGTCTCTGCCCGGAGCAGCGGTCATGACCCTGGCCGGAGGCGCGCTCTTCGGTCTGGCCACGGCCACCGTTGCCGTCTCCTTTGCCTCCACCATCGGGGCGACATTTGCCTGCATCGTCTCCCGCTACCTGCTCAGGGACTGGGTCCAGAAAAAATTTGGCGACAAACTGGCCAAGATCAACCAGGGCATGGAAAAAGAGGGCGGATTTTATCTCTTTTCCCTGCGGCTGGTGCCGATTTTTCCTTTTTTTATTATCAATCTGGCCATGGGACTCACCCCCATCAAAATCCCTACCTATTACTGGGTCTCCCAGCTCGGGATGCTGCCGGCAACCATTGTCTTTGTCAATGCCGGTACCCAGCTGGCCAAAATTGACAGTCTGGCCGGTATTCTTTCCCCGGGCCTGATCCTCTCCTTTGTACTTCTCGGCCTTTTCCCGGTACTCAGTAAAAAACTGCTCGCACTGTATACGAACAAAAAAAAACTCACAGGTGAAGGAGTAATCCTATGGCATCCTATGACTACGATATCGCAATCATCGGCGGCGGGGCTGCCGGTCTGACCGTCACCGCGGGAGCGGCCCAGCTTGATGCCCGCACCCTGCTCATTGAAAAAGAACCGGCCCTGGGAGGTGACTGTCTCCACTTTGGCTGCGTGCCCAGCAAGACCCTAATCAAGACCGCCCATGTCTATCATCAGGTCAAACAAACAAAAAAATTCGGCCTGCCGACAGCGACTATCGGGCCGGTTGATTATCGTGATATAGCCACCAGAATCCAAAATGTGATTGCAAAAATACAAATCCACGATTCCGTGGAACGTTTCTGTACACTTGGCGCTCAGGTGGAATTCGGTGCCCCTGAATTTGTTGATGAACACGCTGTGAGATTAAATGGTTCAACCATTTCAGCAAAACACTGGCTCATTGCAACCGGATCTTCCCCGGCCCCACCCAGGCTAGAGGTGTTAACCAATATTGATTACTTAACAAACAGGGAGATTTTTTCTCTGGATGCCCTGCCGAAATCCATGATCGTACTCGGGGCCGGTCCCATTGCCATGGAGATGGCCCAGGCCTTCTGCAGGCTCGGTACCACAGTTCAGGTCATCCAGCGTTCCGGCCAGATCCTCTCAAAGGAAGACAAAGACATGGCCGATACTATTATGGCCAACATGGCGCAGGAGGGGGTGCAGTTTTTTCTCAACGCAACAGTTGTTGATGCGGTGAAAAAAAAAAGCATAAAAGAGATCACCCTGGAGCAGCAGGATGGATCAAAAAAAGTCCTGAGAGCAGAAGCCGTCCTTCTTGCCCAGGGACGAACCCCAAACACAGACGGCCTGGGCCTGGATGGTATCGATGTTCTCCATGACGCGCGCGGCATCAAGGTGGACAACCGGATGCGGACCAACCATAGGCATATCTATGCGGCCGGTGATGTCAACGGTGGTTTCCAGTTTACCCATGCCGCAGGCTATGAGGGCGGGATCGTGATCACCAATGCCATCTTTCACCTGCCGCGCAAGGCCGATTATACCTGGATGCCCTGGTGTACCTACACCGACCCGGAGCTGGCCTCCATAGGCATGAATGAAAAAGCCGCCCGCAAAGCAGGTATTGAATATACCCTGTGGACCGAAGAGTTTGCAGGCAATGACCGGGCCCTGGCTGAAGGTTCGGAGCACGGCAAAATTAAAATGCTACTCAATGAAAAAGAAAAGGTCATCGGGGTGCAGATTGCCGGACCGCGGGCAGGGGATCTGATCGGTGAATGGGCGGCCATCCTCGGCGGCGGAGTTAAGCTCTCGACCTTGGCGGGTATTGTCCATCCCTACCCGACGCTCGGCGAGATCAATAAACGGGTGGCCGGAACCATGCTCTCTGCCAAAATATTTTCCAACACCGTCAAGAAAGGGCTCAAGTTCTTTTTTCAACTCAAAGGACCGGTCAAGGATCCGTGCAGCCGGAGTGATCCCTGAATAACTTGAACCACGGATGCACACGGATTTTTTTCCACCAGCATACGGGATATGCCGGTGATTTTTATGTAGTGAACCTAAACTGTTTGGTTTCAGTTTCGTATCCGCACCGACCCTGCTGCGTGGTTACCAAAATCGGTCTTTATCCGAAAATAGCCCACGAAGTGATACCGCATCAGGCTATTTTCATCCGTGGTTGTGGCTGTGACGTTAAAAATCCTGGTCCAGCCATGCTGGTTTATCCGTGTTAATCTGTGTGGATCCGTGTTTCATTTTTTCTTAGCCTGCTCAATCATCTCCACCAGAGAGACCATTTTTGGTTTTCCCGGGTTCTCGAACAGTTCAACCCACTCTTCCGAGGTCAACTCCTGCCTGAAGAACTCTTCAACCTTAAAGTAGGGATACCAGCAGTCTAGCACCTTGAAACAGGGCTGGCCCATGTTTTCCCGGCGGCAGTACTGAAAATAAATTTCATGGCCAAGGCGGGGGCAGCGGACCTGGACGCTCTTCCCCGGCAGGGTTGCAGGACGGGCCATATCAGGCCTGCCCTCTCCCTTTGCCGGTTGCAAACAGCTCGAACATCTTTTCAAAAACGACTGGAATGGAAGATGCCTGCGCACCGGCAGAACCGGCATAGGTTTTCGTCAACTCAAAGGCCCGTTCAAAGGCCTCAACATATCTTGTATCCTCCTCAGGCTGTTGTACTACCTTGACCAACTCCTGGGCCAACTGATCATCCATGTCTGCCTCCAAAGAAATAATAGTCCGCTACTCATCGCCCAACCCAACAAGTAGATTATCAAGGCCATTGCATGGCGCCATGCAATACCCTGAGAAGAATGAGCGTATCGTCATGAACACGGTATGGGAGAAGGTATGTGTAATACATTTCTCTATCTATAAACAGTCTGTTTCTATTTTTTTGGTTTCACACGCCCAGCTCTTTACCGTTACCCTGAACCTCGTTGACGAAACGCCTATACAATGTGCCGATCAAACCATGTATCCGGGTAAAAATTACCCACAAGCACATTACAGCTGTGTAATTCTTTTACAATACAGTATTCGCTCCCAAGAAGAAAAAACGACATCAACAGATCAATCCTTGTAATTTCAATAAATTACATTTTTTAAACTTTCTGGCACGGTACTGGCATTAATCAAAGCAAATGACAACGACAGGCAGACGGAAGACATTGATGCCTGCGGCAACAAGTTGACATTTTGTGATCTTTTCTTCCTTTTGCCCCGGCAGGTTCCCCCTCCTTTTCCTGCCGGGGTTTTTTTTATTTTTTTTTCAGTACCCATTCCGATGAAATTCTTCCCCTACCCGCCTTGACTAAATTAACCGTAAGTATAATTGTACCATTAGTAATTCCATATACTTTTGAACCATTGTTTGGAGAAAACTCATGAGACCAACAGCAAATCCTGTCCGGCACACACTGGTGACGGCCTTTATTGTTTATCTGGCTCTTTTCCTGACAGCCGGAAGTGTTTTCGCCGGGGATGACGAAAACATAGCCCTGCTTGCCCGCTCTGCCAAGGCCTTTGCCGCTGTTGTAAAAAAGGCGGGGCCGGCCGTAGTACATATAAAAGTAGAAAAATCAGTGCAGGCAGTCAGAGGAAAGGGCGGCCCCGGGCCCAACCCCTATGATTTTTTTAACGACCCGCTCTTTGAACGATTTTTCGGGCCGCAGTTCAAGCATCCGCAAATTCCGGGCGGGCAACAGCCGCGCCGATTCAAGCAACAGGCTGCGGGCTCCGGCTTTATCATCAGCAGCGACGGCCACATCCTGACCAACAACCACGTGGTAGAGGATGCCGACAAGATAACGGTTCGCCTGGATGATGAACGTGAATTTGAAGCTGAAGTCGTGGGCACTGATCCCCAGTCCGATGTAGCCCTGATCAAAATTAACGGCAAGAACCTGCCGACCCTGCCCCTTGGAAATTCCGATAAACTTGAAGTCGGCGAATGGGTCATTGCTATCGGCAGCCCCTTTGAGCTCAACCAGACCGTTACCGTGGGAGTGGTCAGCGCCAAGGGCCGCAACCGGATGGGCATTAACGATTACGAAAATTTCATCCAGACCGATGCCGCCATTAATCCGGGCAACTCCGGCGGGCCTCTCTTAAATATCCGTGGTGAGGCAATTGGCATAAATACAGCTATCTTCTCCCGCAGCGGTGGCTACATGGGCATCGGCTTTGCCATTCCCATCAACATGGCCAAAAACATCGAACAGCAGCTCCTCAAGCACGGTAAGGTCACCCGCGGCTGGCTCGGAGTTATGATACAGGACGTGGATAAAGACCTTGCAAAATCATTTGACCTTGACACCACCCAGGGCGTACTCATCTCCGGAGTGACTGAAAAATCTCCAGCTGAAAAATCCGGCATGAAGCAGGGTGATGTGATCATCGCCATTGACGAAAAACCGCTGGCCAATGTTGCCGAGCTCCGGAACGCCATAGCCATGACCGCCCCGGAAACCAAGATTATCCTGACAATCATCCGCGACGGCAAGGAACGAAAACTTCCGGTGACTATTGGTGAGCAGCCCTCTGATTTCGGCTCGGTGGCAAAACAATCCGGCAAATCACCGCTGGGCAAAATGGGCCTTTCACTCCAGGATCTGACCCCGGAACTGGCCGATCAATTCGGGTACCGGAAAGATCAGGGCGTCCTGATAGCCGGTGTTGAGCCGGACAGCCCTGCCGGACGGGTTGGCCTGCAGGCCGGGCAGCTTATTGAAGAGGTCAACAAAACTCCGGTGAAAAACCTGAACCAACTCCAACAGGTTCTTGCAAAATCGAAAAACCCGAAACAGGTCCTCCTGCGGGTCAGGGCCGGTGAGTACAGCCAGTATGTTGTCCTGCGGGTCGAATAGTTCTTTATATTTTCTCATTCACCTCCGGTATCCACAAGGATGCCGGAGGTTTTTTTTAATTCTTTTTCCTGGCCTCTTATGTCCGACTCCTTAGAGCACCTTATCCTTGCCATCCGGAGCTTTGCCGATGACCGAAACTGGGAACAGTTCCACAGCCCGAAAAATCTGGCCACGGCTCTGGTGGTCGAAGCCGGTGAACTGGTGGAACATTTTCAGTGGCTCACCCAGGATCAGAGCCGTGCCCTTTCAACAGAGACAAAAGAAGCTGTTGCCATGGAAATGGCCGATGTGCTGATTTACCTGTGCCGGTTAAGTGATCAGCTGGATATTGACCTGCCGGCAGCTGCTGAGAAAAAAATGGCCATCAATGGGAAAAAATACCCGGTTGAACAGGCCATTGACAGTGCTGAAAAATATACCACCTGGAAAAAGAAATCGTGAAGCCGGAGCAGCAGGCCGTTTCTTTCTTTTTTCCTGATCAGGAAATCCAACAACTCACCCCCGTCGGCAGCGGCAACGTCAACGACACCTGGCTGGTTCGGCTTTCTTCTGGAACATCCTATATTCTTCAGAAACTCAGCCCGGCCGTCTTTCCCGACCCGGCTCTGGTCACGGCCAACCTGAAAGCGGTAACCAACCACCTGCACCTGGAGTTGAAGAAAAAGAACGATACATCCATCCAGATCCCGCAACTTCTGCATTCCCCAGCTGGTGAGACAAACTTCCTCGACCACCAGGGCAACCATTGGCGAATGCTCTCTTATATCCCCGATTCCAGGACATTGACGGTGCTGAATCCACCTGTTCAGGCCAGGGAAATCGGCCGGTTACTGGGCTGTTTCCACCAGCTGCTCTCCACCCTTGAGCCGACTGATCTACATGACCCCCTGCCCGGCTTTCATGTGACCAGCCGCTACCTGAAAGACTATGACGACATCCGTCGACGCAATGCACGCCCTACCGGTACACAGGAAAAAGAATGTGCCTCTATAATTAAACGATTCCGCAACCGGGCGGACATTCTTGAACGCCACCGGGCAGAGCTAGGTAGCGGAATAATCCACGGCGATCCCAAGGTCGCAAATTTTCTTTTTTCTCGTGAGAGCGATACAGTAATCAGTCTTATTGATCTAGATACGGTTATGCCCGGTCTCCTGCTCCATGATCTCGGCGACTGTCTCCGTTCCTGCTGCAATCCAGTGGGTGAGGAAATTGGAGATCCGGAAGAAATTACCTTTGATGAAAAACTTTTTACCGCAGTTATGGAAGGCTACTGCAGTCAGGCGTCCGACCTGCTCGGTCCAAAAGATCAGCAACTGCTCATTGATGCGGCCTGGTTGATCAGCTTTGAGCTCGGCCTGCGTTTTTTTACTGATCATCTTGCAGGTAATCACTATTTCAAGGTCCAGCGCCCGGGCCAGAACCTGCACCGGGCCCTTGTCCAGTTCCACCTTGCCCAGTCCATTCTCAAGCAGCGCAGCAGGCTTGATCTTTTATGGCAACAGATTATGATAACCCAAAAAAATTCAACTCCAAGTTTCTGATGGGTTAAACTTCGTCCAGCCCACTGGAAACTTGAACGAAAAATATATGCATCCCTATCTTACGCAGTTTATGACTATTGCCGTTGTCCACCTGCTGGCGGTGGCAAGTCCGGGCCCGGACTTTGCAGTTGTTGTTCGCCAGTCCATCACCTACGGTCGGAGAACCGCCCTGTGGACCAGTTTAGGTATCGGCTGCGGAATTTTAATTCATATCGGCTATTCACTGCTTGGTATCGGTCTGATCGTCTCCCAGTCCATTGCTCTGTTCAGTGTCATGAAAATAATCGGTGCCCTGTATCTTATCTGGCTCGGCACAAAAGCAATTCGGGCAAAACCGATGAACAGCGCCGAAATCTACACCCGGGAGAATCAAAAAACCCTGCCGACAACCCTGCAGGCCATGCGCACGGGTTTCTTCACCAACGGCCTTAACCCGAAGGCAACACTCTTTTTTCTTTCCCTGTTTACGGTGGTGATTGATCCAGCCACCCCGCTTGCTGTCCAGGCAGGATACGGCCTGTACATGGTCGTGGCTACAGGTGTCTGGTTTTCCGGCCTGTCCCTGCTCTTTGGTCACAGCTCAGTACGCCGCAGATTTCTTCAGATCGGCCACTGGTTTGACCGGTTGACCGGGGTAGTGCTGATCGGCCTTGGCCTGAAGCTGGCCCTGACCGGACGCAACTGAAATTTCAGCACAGAGGATTCAAAATGATCACAGATGGAAAAATCGTCTCCATAGAGTACACCTTGACTCTGGAGAGCGGAGAGATACTTGAGTCGAGTACCGCTCAGGAACCCTTGACTTATACCCACGGTTCAGGAGAACTGATGCCCGGGCTGGAGGAAATATTGACCGGTATGCGGGAAGGAGAGGAACGAAACGGAACCCTGCCGCCGGAAAAAGGCTATGGCCCACATAATTCCGAGGCACTGATCGAAATCCCCAGGGATCACCTGCCGCCCGAGGCCTGGAATGAAGGCACCCAGTTACAGGCAGCAGGCCCCAAGGATGAACAGATCGAAGGCGTCGTCAGCGAGCTCAAAGAAAACAGCGCAGTGGTGGACTTCAACCATCCTCTGGCCGGAAAAAATCTCGGCTTTACTGTAAAGATTTTGAGTGTCCGATGACAACCTCGCCATTTACCCTGCTGTCTTCGTCCAGTGAGTGCAGTGCTCGCTGCGGCGAAGTCTCCACCCAACACGGCACGATCAAGACCCCGGTTTTCATGCCGGTGGGCACCTTGGGCACGGTCAAGGCCGTTACTCCTGAAAACCTGGTTGATCTCGGGGCTCAGATTATTCTCGGCAATACCTATCACCTCTTTATACGCCCGGGCCACGAACTGATCAAAGAGTTCGGGGGATTGCATGGATTCATGCACTGGGACAGGCCGATCCTTACCGATTCCGGTGGGTTTCAGATATTCAGCCTGAAAGACCTGGCAAAGATCACTGAAAAAGGCGCTGAATTCCGTTCCCATCACGATGGGGCCCGCCTCTTTTTAAGCCCCGAAGATACCATCCATGTCCAGGAGGCCCTGGGATCGGATATCATGATGGTGCTGGACACCTGTATTCCCTATCCGGCCGACCGCGAGGAGGCCGACAAGGCCACGGCCCTGACCGGGCGCTGGGCCAGACGCTGCCGGGATGCCCAGACTGATACCGGCCAACTGCTGTTTGGCATTGTTCAGGGCGGAATGTATCAGGATATGCGCCGGCGATCGGCTGAGGAACTGATCGACATCGGCTTTGACGGCTATGCCATCGGCGGCCTTTCCGTGGGAGAGCCCAAGGATCTTATGCAGGAAATGCTTGCCGCCACGGTGCCGCATCTGCCCGATGATTATCCAGTATACCTGATGGGAGTCGGCACGCCTGAGGATCTGGTTGAGGGCGTCTACCGGGGAGTGGACATGTTTGACTGCGTGATGCCCACCCGCAATGCCAGAAATGGAATGCTCTTTACTTCATCGGGCAGACTTGTTATAAAAAACAGTCGTTATCGGGACGATCAAAGGGCGGTGGATGAACAGTGTACCTGTTATACCTGCCGTAACTATTCCCGGGCGTACCTACGGCATCTTTTTCAATGTCGTGAAATACTGGCCTATCAGCTCAACAGTATCCATAACCTGCACTACTACTGTTCACTGATGGCTTTAATGCGAGAGGCCATTGCTGCAGATCGTTTTCTGGATTTTCGCAGGGCTTTTTATGCCGGGCGTGAACAATAAAATCGGTGTTGGTGTGTGGTTGGAACCAGCGTCTACTCAAATCTTATCTAACAGGGAGAAACCCAAATGACTGGAATTGCCTATGCACAGGGTGCAGGAGCGGGAGTAGGAGCAGCTAGTGGCATCGCTTCCTTTGTGCCCCTTATCCTTATTTTTGTTGTCTTTTATTTTCTGCTCATCCGGCCCCAGCAGAAAAAAGCCAAGGAACATCAGGCCTATCTCAATGATCTGAAAAAAGGGGAAAAAGTCATCACCGGCGGTGGAATTCATGGTCGGATCACCGGCCTGACCGACTCCACAGTTACCCTTGAAATTGCCGAAAATGTCCGGATCAAGGTGACCCGGAGTTCCATCATGGGTTCGGCCGAGGCCATGGCAAACGCTCCAGCCAAAAAAGGTGGGAGTTGAGGAATAGGCGGTTGCTGACACCTTCATCGTGCATGAAGACAGTACAGGCCGACAAACCGGGATACACCCGGTTCGTCGGCCTTTTTTATTGGCGTACTGAAGTATGGAAAAAATTGTCTTTCAGGGAACGAACAGCGACCACCCTCTGATCGTTTCCGACCAGTATCCTCTGCGCAGCCTGCGCTTTACCGGCGAGTCACGGCAAAGCTGCATCAATGTGCATGAACCTCATGTCCTCCAGCTTGCCTATACCCGCTGGATGATGTCCGCCCTGCTCTTCAGCGGCCCTCCGAAGCGCATACTTCTCCTTGGACTCGGCGGCGGAGCTCTGGTTCACTTTCTGCTCCACAATCACCCGCATCTGCAGATCGATGTGGTTGAAAAATCTGAGAAAGTTATAGACCTGGCCCGAAAATATTTCGGGCTTCCCTTCCAAAAACATCTGCATATACACACTCAAGATGCCGAATCCTACTGTCATCGGTTAAAAAAAACTCCGACAACCGGGTTCGATCATATCCTGATCGATATCTTTGACGCTGATGCCATGGCTCCATCCATGAACCAACAGAACTTTTACAGCGACCTCTGTATGCTCCTGACAAAAAAAGGCGTGCTCGCCGCCAACCTCTGGGGTGCAAACAAGACCGAGTTTACCCGGGCACGGAAGGCGATGCAGGTGGGCTGCAACCGACATGTCCTGCAGCTGAAGGTACCGGAAAAAGGAAATATTATCTGCCTCGGCTTCAGACAGCTGATCACCCGGCAGGTTCTTTCTCAGGCCCGAAACAAAATTCCCGCAAGTGAACAACAATATGGCTTGCCGTTTCGTCGCTACTGGAAACGACTGCTCCTCGACAACCCCATTCTCTTTTTTCGCCTGTTGATGCCGTAATCACATTTTAATAGTGCTCTCTGGTGACCGGTACCAGTTCACCGCATTTGAGGCACTGCAGATGCAGGTGGTCGCCATGGATTTCAAGCACCCTTGTATTGCCGGCCAGCTGATGCAGGTTGTCAACATTCTGGGTTATGACCCCGCGTAGTTTTGGAAGCACTCCAACGTCATGCCCGAGTGTTGTTGTCGGGCATCTAGAAATATTGGGCCGGCTACAGAATATATCCTGGATCGAAGTCTGCGCTTCTCCTGCCCAACAGCCTTCGGAAATAACAGAAAGTTGGTCGCCGGTACAATAGCGAAACGAAGCTGAGCTTCAATAAAAAATTATTTCGGCTCCGGTAAAATAACCTTATCAATCCCGTGTGTTTTGCGATAGCTTGCAACAAGGTCGACAAGTTCCCGGCCGTATTTCTCAATTGTTTTTTTGCCGACGCCTTTTATTTTTTCAAGATCCGGGCAGTTCTCGGGCAAAAAAATCGCTATCTGGATTAAAACCCGCTGGTGCATAATTTGAAAATGTGGCACTTTCAGCTCACCGGCTTTTTGTGAACGCCACTCTTTCAGACTTTGGAACAGTTCAGGGTGGCCGACATCAGCCTCACTGTACATTGGAGGCTCAGACTTTTTCACCTTGTCCGGTTTAAAATCAATTTCAGCCGCCGAAAGCGCGCGGAGATACTTTGACGGGGAAAAACCGTTGGCACAACACTTGACTCCGGCCAGCTTGACGATAATTTCTTTTTTTAGAGCATTCAGGGTATTAGAGATCTTTTTTCGAAGCACCGCATTATCGGTTTCCACAAGCATTGTCTGCACCGAACCACCAAAGATAACCGAAAATTTTTCCTGAAACCATAGCGATGCCTTGCCGATCCGCTCTACAATATACGGGTCGGATTCAGGTAGGCTGCCGGCCTTAAAAAGTGCCAGTAACTGTTGCCTGAAATTTTCACTGACAACAAAAATATCTTCCCGGGCCGTTTTCTCCAGTTGGCCGATATCGGCAACACCTGAAACCTGAACCACTCCGGCATTACCAAGCACAAGGCGAACAAGATAATTGAGACGATTGCGGATCTGTTGAAAATCGAAACACTCCAGGAGCAACTGCTGCTGGTAGCTGATTTTTGCGGCCTGAAGCTGACTTGCAGACGGCGGGTTTTGGAGAGCCTTTTCGTCAAAATCCAGGACTGCTTCATCCGTTTCCACTCCCCGGGAGGAAATGGGAGAACTGAACACCATCCCCTCCAACGTTTTACAGCGGCTCAAGGCAACATACACCTGACCATGGGTAAAGGCGGCCTCGACATCAATAACGGCTTTGTCAAAAGTCAGCCCCTGGCTCTTGTGAATGGTGATTGCCCAGGCAAGCTTCAAAGGGTATTGTTCAAATTTGCCGATGGTTTCTTCGGTAATCTCTCTGTTTTCCTGGCTCAGGGTGTATTTAATATTTTCCCAACCGACCGGTTCCACGACAATTTCATCCCTGTCACCGGGGCAGCGAACGCTGATGGTTTTACCGGAAATATCAGTAATTTTCCCTATTTTTCCATTGTAATACAGTTTATCCCCGGAGGGATCATTACGAACAAACATCACCTGAGCCCTTTCTTTAAGCACAAGATCGGCCGGAGCCGGGTACATCTGTTCCGGAAAATCTCCGGAAATTTCTGCCTTGAAGCGGTGTTCCTTTTCGGTCAGGGTCTGCAGCCTTTTCCGGTTGATGGCGTCGGCACTGCTGTTATGAGTGGTCAGGGTAATATAGCCCTGGTCATCATCCGGCGTAAACTCCTGAATATATCGCTGGTTCAGTTCTGCCATCGAAGAGGAATCAAGCCTGTTATCACGGACGAGGTTCAGCAGCTTGATAAAACGGGCGTCCGATTGGCGGTAAATATGCTGCAGTTCAATGGTCACCAGTTCCGTACGGGCAAGAGCCTTGCTGCTGAAAAAGTACACCGATGCATACTGTTGTTGTAACAGCTGCCATTCATCGTGCCTGGCCACCGGGGAAAGCTGGTGCAGATCACCGATCATCAGCAACTGCACTCCGCCAAAAGGACGATCATTGCGACGATGGCGGCGTAGAACCGCATCCACCGCGTCAAGCAGGTCGGCCCGGACCATACTGATTTCATCAATGACCAGCAGGTCAAGACTTTGGATAATCCGCTTCTTTTCTTTGCTGAATCTGAACTGGCGCTGCTTATTCCTCTCAAAGGTCTCACTGCCCGGGACAAACGGACCAAAGGGGAGCTGGAAAAAAGAATGCAGGGTTACTCCGCCGGCATTGATAGCCGCAACACCGGTGGGTGCTGTGACAATCATCCGTTTTGACGGGTTCTCCTGCAGGGTATGGAGAAAGGTCGTCTTGCCGGTACCGGCCTTACCGGTCAGAAAGATATTGCGATTGGTGTGACGGACGAAATCGTCTGCAAGAAGCAGTTCATGGTTTGCAGATGCCATTTTTTTTATAATCAGTCCACGTGTCGAACTTGACTCAACCCCATTAGAATAACTTTACATTCAAGGAATACAGCGATCAGGAAACTTGAGTTGCCAGTGAAGACCGGGGAGATCATCCCGCAGCGAACCGACGTTGAAGTATAACTCTTTTCTTCACAAATGTCAGGTCCGCAAGTTACGAAACTCCAGACAAGAGATAACCGAAAACGCAGAGGAACGAGTGGTGGGAGAATACATCCTGCTGCCTGCCGATACCGTAATCGTAAGGCAGGCAGACGATGTGAGGAATATTATTTAATCAGCTGAAAGGATTGAATACCAGCACCGGGCAGGGAGCTTTTTTAACCCCCCGGTCAGCGGTGGAGCCGAGGAGGCTTTTTTCCAGGCCCTTGACGCCATGGGTTCCAATGATAATCATGTCCACCCGTTCCAGTTTTGCGTAATCGATTATTTCATCAGCGGCATCACCTATAACCACATGCCCGCGTACCCCGTTTTCACGTTGTTGATAATCCTTGACCAGATTTGCCATCCGCTCTTCCGCCTTCTGCTCAAGATCCTTGGTCATGCCGATAAAAGACGGATGCACCAGCATCATATCATAGCCCTGAAAATCATTGATCACGTGCAGAAACAGGACCTCGGCCCCGAGTTTATCGGCCACCGACACTCCATAGTCGACCACCTTATTCATGTTGCTGGAAAAATCTACAGGGACAACCACTTTCTTAAAATCAGCCATCATACTCCTCCGCTAAGTTAGTGTCAGTCCAGAAACGGTATTTTCGCCCAGCCGGACGGCTCGAAGTCACGCTTATCTGACCTGGAACAAAAAAATTCATTTCTCAACAGGCACAAGTTAAAAAACAACAATGAACCCTCTCCTCAGGGTTCATTTATCCTTCCCGCCTATAAAAAAGATGTACACGCTTTTGCTCTTGTCAACCGATTGTCTTATTTTTTAACAAAAAAAACCGGATTCAACCAGGGCAAGTAAAAATCCAGGTCAATACATTCGGCGGCGGAACATGAGTGCCGCCGTACTCAGGGTGACGAGTCCGATCACGGCCATGGGCCAGAACTGGGACCATAACAGGTCAAAGGAGGCGCCCTGCAGAAAAATCGAGCGGACAATGATCAGAAAATAGCGCATGGGGGTGAGATAGGTCAGCCACTGGACCAGTTGCGGCATATTTTCGATCGGGGTGGCAAAGCCGGACAGGATAACCGCCGGAACCAGAAAGAGAAAAGCGCCCATCAGCCCCTGCTGCTGGGTTGCGGACAGGGACGAAATCATAAGGCCGATACCGATTGCCGAGAGCAGAAAGAGAAACAGGCCAAAGTACAGGGCGGCCAGACTGCCGCGCAGGGGCACGTGAAACCAGAAGACAATAATGGCAATAACCAGGGTAGCTTCAAGAACCCCGATGATCAGCCCGGGCAGGGATTTACCGACCAGGATTTCAAAGGGGGTCATGGGGGTGACCAGCAGCTGGTCAAAGGTTCCGGCCTCCCGTTCCCGGGCAACGGAGAGTGCAGTCACCTCCAGGGTAACGACTAGATTCAGGAGGGCAACGATGCCGATAATGATAAACCAGTGGGAGTTGAGCGTCCTGTTGAACCAGGCCCGCTGCACCAGGATGGCCGGGGGGCCACGCCGTCCCTGTCGGGCATTCCAGTCGCGGTTAAAGGCCAGGACCACCGACTGTACATAGTTGAGGGCCACCATGGCGGTATTGGAGTTGCGACCGTCCAGGATAACCTGCAGGGAGGCGGATGTTCCACTGAGCAGGTCCCTGGAAAAGGTCGGTGGGATATGCAGCACCAGCATCGCTTTTTTCTGTTCGACAAGAGGTGCGATTTCACTTTCTCTGGTGACGGCTCCCTGGCCGGCAAACACATCCGAGCCCTCGAATCCGGCCAGCAGCTGCCGCGAGAGAACACCCCGATCCTCATTGAACACGGCATAGGTGACCCGGCTCAGGTCATAACTTGCCGCATAGCCAAAAACAATAATCTGGGCTATCGGCGGAACAATGATGACCATTCTGCTTTTTTTGTCCGTGAGCAGGGTACGAAATTCCTTGATCATCAGCGAAACAATTCTTCTGAGCATCAACATGATCTATTGCAGCCGCTTATGTGATTTTTTCCTGATGATCAACAGAAAAAAAACCGCCATGATCATCAGGGCACTGGAGTTGAGGATAAAAATCGGCCAGATATCGCCGGCCAGAAAACTGGTTTGTAAAATAGCGACAAAATAACGAGCCGGGACAAGAAAGGTAATACCCTGAATCACCGCCGGCATGGAGCCGATATCAAAAATAAAGCCGGACAGGATAAAAGCCGGTAGAAAGGTAACCACAATGGCAATCTGCCCGGCCACAAACTGGCTGTCGGCAACCGTTGAGATCAGCAGCCCCATGGCAATGGCCGTCAGCATGAACAGAGCCGAAGCCCCGGTGAGTGCCACCAGAGAACCATGCAGGGGGACCTGGAAGAGAAACACGGCCATGACCACGGACAGGGCCATGCCGCCCATGCCGAGAATAAAATAGGGCACGATCTTGCCGATCAGAATTTCCCGGATCGAGACCGGGGTGACCAGCAGGGCCTCCATGGTGCCCCGTTCCCATTCCCGGGCCACGACCATGGAGGTAAGCATGGCTCCAATCAGGGTCATGATTACGGCAATCAGGCCGGGCACCAGGTAATCGCGACTGCGGACCGCCGGGTTAAACCAGATACGCTGTTCAACCTGGACCGGAATATCCAGAGGCCGGCTCAGCTCTTCCGACATCCTTTTGAGCCAGGTCAGCCAGACCCCGCCCACGTAACCCTCGATCAGCCGGGCCTTGTTGGCGTCGACTCCGTTGACAATAACGCCCACCGGGGCGGTCGCACCGGAGAGCAGCTGCCGGGAAAAATCGCCGCGCAGCCAGACAATGCCATCCACCCGGCGTTCCATCATGGCGCGCTCCGCCTCCTGGATGGAAGACATCACCCGAGGGGCAAAGTACTCGGAATGGCGGAAACCGCTGACCAGCTGTGATGCCTCCACTCCCGGTTTTTCCACCACAATGGCAATATTGACGTTTCTGGCATCCAGCGACACCCCATAGCCGAAGATAAGCAGCAACAGGACCGGCAGGACAAAGGCGATGCCGATACTCGATGGATCACGGATAATCTGCAGGCTTTCCTTGCGGATCAGGCCGCCCAGCCGCATGAAATTTATCCTGCCGTCCCCCGGTTTTTCAATGCTGGCCAGGCTCATACCGCCTCCTGCTGGAGATCAAACTGTTCGATCAGATTGATAAAGGTATCCTCCATGGTCGGATCGGGCTGTTCGGGGGTTGCCGCATTTTTTTTAAGATCCTGCGGGTCACCGGCCGCCAGCACCTGGCCGCTGGCCATGATCACCAGCCGGTCGCAGTACTCCGCCTCTTCCATGAAATGGGTTGTTACCAGCACCGTGACCCCGGCCCGGGACAGGGCATTGATCTGGTGCCAGAATTCACGCCGGGCCAGCGGGTCAACTCCGGAGGTCGGTTCATCAAGAAAAAGGATCTCCGGCTCATGCATCAGAGCGGCTGCCAGGGCTAGCCGCTGCTTGTAGCCCAGGGGCAGGTCACCGCTGGTACTGTCCCTGACGTCCTGGAGCTCAAAAGATTCAAGGGCCCAGCCGATACGCTCTTTCTGTCGTTTGCCGGACAGGCCATAGGCACTGGAAAAAAACTTCAGATTCTGGAATACGGTCAGACCGGCATAGAGGGAAAACTTCTGAGCCATGTAGCCGATATGGCCGCGGGCCTCGGCCCGGGCCACCCGCAGGTCACGGCCGGCAACCTGCAGGGTGCCGCCGGAGGCGGGAAGCAGACCGCAGAGCATACGAAAGGTGGTGGATTTCCCGGCGCCATTGGCACCGAGCAGACCAAATATTTCACCCCGCCTGACTGTAAAGGAGAGATTTTTTACCGCGTAAAAATCTCCAAAACGACGCTGCAGATTTTTTGTGATGATAACATCTTCGCTCCGCTCCCTTTCAACCGTACCGGGGGTAATGACCTTGACCGCGCTCCGGCCCGCCCTTTCCTGCTCCCGGCGGAGCAGGGTTATAAAGGCATCTTCAAAACGGGGTTCAACCGGTTCGACTTCAAGCTGTTCTCCAGGCCTGGCCAATGCAGCTGCCAGGGCCTTGGCCTGCTCCGGTGCGCGGGTGACAACCCGAACCCGGTCACCCAGGATAATGGCATCGACAATAGTATTGTTATGACTAAGCCGCTCCTGCAGGTCCCGCCTGGACTGCTGATCGCTTCGGGCCATGAAGCTGTGTCCCTGCAGTTCTTTCTCAAACTCCTGCGGCGGATTCTGCCCCAGTACCCTGCCCTCAAACATGAGCACGACCTCTGCGCAGCGCTCGGCCTCATCAAGATAGGCTGTGGACAGCAGGACCGTCATTCCCTCCTCTTGCACCTGATGATAAACAATAGACCAGAGCTCACGCCGTGAAACCGGATCCACGCCAACGGTTGGTTCGTCAAGCAGCAGCAGGGCTGGCGGTTTGATCAGAGTACAGGCCAGACCGAGTTTCTGTTTCATGCCCCCGGACAGACGACCGGCAAGCCGACCGGTAAAGGGGGCCAGCCCGGTCATCTCCATCAGCTGCCCGTAACGGGCCTTGCGATCCGCCCGGGCCACTCCCTGCAGATCCGCATACAGATCCAGGTTTTCCTGAACAGTCAGGTCTTCATACAGACCAAAACGCTGCGGCATGTACCCCAGCATGGACTGAACTTCAATGGAGCGCTGGGTCGCATCAATGCCGTGCACCAGCACCCTGCCACTCTCAGGGACCAGCAACCCGGCCACAACCCGCATCAGGGTGGTCTTGCCCGCACCATCTGGTCCGATCAACCCGGTCACCTGTCCGGGTTGAATGGTAAAGGAGACCGCGTCCAGGGCGTTCACAACATGATCGCCGACCTGGAACCGCTTGCCGAGTTCCTCAACCTGCAGAACCATTGAACCGGAAGATGCCGGGGCCGTCGTCACTGTCCACACACTGCTTTACCAGGAGTTTCCGTCCGGTCAAGGTCAAAGATCACGGTGGCCGGCATGCCCAGGCGGAGTTGATGCTCCGGATTGCAGGCAAAGACTCGGACCTGATAGACAAGCCGGGTGCGCAGAGCCGGAGTTTCCACAGTCTTGGGGGTAAACTCGGCTGTCGGTGAAATATAGCCGACCCAGCCCTGATACGTTTTGTCCGGGAAGCTGTCGGTATGGATGCCCGCCGCCATACCCGGACGTATCTTGCCGAGATCCGATTCCGGTATATAGGCCCGTACCCAGAGAGGATCGGTCAGGGCCAGAGTCAGGACCGGGGTGGCGGGAAAGGCCATGTCGCCAGGTTCCAGGATACGATCCCGAATAATACCGGCTGACGGCGCATATATACTGGTGTCGGCCAGTTCCTGTCTGGCCAGGGTCACGGCAGCCTCCTTTGCCCGCAGAGACGCTTTGGCGGCAGCAATATCTTCGACCCGCGGCCCCTGGATCACAAGATCCAGCGTCTGCCTGACCGCGTTCAAATCCGCCTGGGCCGATAAATAGGCTGCCCGGGCATCATCTACCTGCTGTTTGGAGGCCCCTTTCTGCTGCTGCAGTCGCTGCAGGCGTTCAAAGGTCACCGTGGTTTCCTGCAATCGGGCCTCCCTGGCCTTGACCCGGGCCCTGGCCTCCTCAATTTCCTGGGGCCGGGAACCGTTTTCCAGCCGGGCCACCACCTGCTGCTGGGCGGAAACTTCCGCCTGCAGCCGTTGCAGGGTGGCCTGATAGCGAACCGGGTCAACAGAGCCCAGCAGTTGACCGGCCTTGACCTGATCACCTTCCCGGACCAGGATCCGATCAATCCGCCCGGTGCTGTGAAAGGCCAGTTGCACCTGACGGATATCCACGTTGCCATAGAGCAAAAGCTGATTTTCCGGTTCTTTCTCCATGGTCCGAAAATACCAATACCCGCCACCCGCCAGGGCCGCGATCACCACCAGTCCAACCAGCCGTTGTATCTTCATTATTTTTCCGTCTCCTTCTGTTCGGGCAGTTGTACAAACCTCTGCACCGCCTCGGTCACCGACGGATACAGATGCTCCATGAGCAGCACTCTGCCCATATTAAATTTCCTCAACCGGTCAACAACCGGATCCTGCATCTGGGCGATCCACAGCTCAATCCCCTTCCGTTTCAACTTGTGCTGCAGACGAATCAGCAGCATGGCCCCGGTCACATCGATATCATTTATGGTTTCCGCATTGATTAACAAAACCCGAACCGGGGTTTGTGCGGCCTTGACCTGGCGCAGAGCTTCACGCAGAAAGAAACGGCTGCTGGGGAAGACCAGTTCCGCATCAAAACGAAAGATCAGCAGGCCGGGCACGGTCACCGCCTCCGGATGACGACGGATATCCCGGTAGGTGTCAATTCCGGGAATCCTGCCGATCACCGCCGTACCGGGATGACTTGCCCGTTCAAGCAACATGATGATGGACAGGACGACCCCGATGCCGATTCCCTCAATGACACCAAAAAGAAGAACACCGCCAAAGGCGATCAGGGCAACACAACCCTCAAGAGGGCTGAAGCTGAACACCCGCCGGATCGTTGCGCTCTGATCCAGGCCGATCATAGCTTCAATGACAATGGCGGCCAGGGCGGCATGGGGCAGGTTCTGCAGCAGAGGCATGAGGAAAAGCAGGGTGAACAGGGCGAGCAGGCCGCTGACCAGATAGGCCAGCTGAGTCTTTGCTCCGGCTTCCATGGCAACCGAGGTCTTGGACAGACTACCGACGGCGACAAAGCCCGAAGAGATCGCCGCCCCGATATTGCAGGCGCCCAGGGCAACCAGTTCCTGATTCGGATCAATATCGTGATCATCCTTCAGGCTCGCTCCCTCGGCCGCGCCCAGGGTTTCGACATAGCCGAGCAGGGCAATAACAAGGGCTCCGGGGACAAGCTGCATATATTCGGAGATTTTCACATCAGGAAGATGCAGGGGCGGCAGACTGGTGGCCAGGGTTCCGGTCAGCTGCACACCGCGTGCATCAAGATCAAACAGGCTGGCCGCAACGATGGCCAGGATCACCGTCACCATGGCCGCCGGTAGACGCGGCATCTTTTTTTTCAGGAGAATAAGGACAAGCAGGCTGGACAGGCCGACAGCGACCGTGGCAGGGTGTATTGTAGAGAGTTGTCCCGCATATCCGGCCAGTCGCTGAAAAAAATGCCCGTGCTCGCCCTCGATGCCGAGCAGAGCCGGTACCTGGCCGAGAATGGTCACCAGGACAATCCCCTGCAGAAAACCACTCATTACCGGTTTTGAGACCAGGTTGGCCAGCCAGCCCAGGCGAAACAGGCCGACCAGCAGAAAAAAAATACCCACCATCAGGGCCAGAGCCGAAGTCAGGGCATAGAAGTGCGGACTTTCCGATATGGCCATTGCCCCGACCACACCGGCCGAGAGCAGAGCGGTTGCCGAATCCGGACCCACGACCAGCTGCCGTGAGGTGCCAAGCAGGATATACAGAAACAGGGGAATGGGTACCGTGTACAGCCCCATGAGCGGTGGGACCCCGGCAATACCGGCATAGGCCAGGGCCTCGGGCACCAGAATGGCCCAGACGGTTATCCCGGCCACAAGGTCGGAACGCAGCCATTCTCTGCGGTACCGCGGCAGCCAGTGGAGAATGGGCAGGTATTGGCTGGTAAAGCTCATCTCTTATTCATCGAGTGCCGGAAGAAACGATTCACCACCGGCTTCATACCAGTGGTTCAACCCCTGCCAGATCTCATCGGCGGTTTCGGCAAACCAGAACAGTTCTTTATCCTCGGCATCAATTACCCCTTCATCAGCCAGAAAATCCACATCAAAGGCACCGCGCCAGAACTTTTCACCGACCAGAACAACGGGCAGAGGATCGATCTTGCGGGTCTGAATCAGGGTCAGGGTTTCAAACAGCTCATCAAAGGTGCCGAATCCGCCCGGAAAGGCGACCAGGGCACGGGCGCGGAGGAGAAAGTGGAGCTTGCGGATGGCAAAATAATGAAAACGAAAGCAGAGTTCCGGGGTAATATACGGATTAGGGTACTGTTCATGGGGCAGGGTAATGTTAAGCCCAATGGACCGTGCCCCTGCATCAAAGGCCCCGCGGTTGGAGGCCTCCATGATCCCCGGCCCGCCACCGGTCACCAGCATGACCCGGTTATCTCCAGGTCCATTCCCGGCCCGGCCGACGATTTTCCCAAACTCTCTGGCAACGTCATAGTAGCGGCTCTTGGCCAGCAGCCGTTCAAGAACGACAAGCCGGCGCTGCCGTTTTCGGTCTTCCGGAGCGTCTTCAAGTTGGGTTCGAATCCGGGCCAGATCACGCTTGAGGGTTGCTGGTTCATGAATGCGGGTGGAGCCGAAGGCGACAATGGTATGTTGTATTCCATGCTGCTCGAGCAGTGATTCCGCCTTCAGATAATCCAGCTGCAGCCGTATGCCCCGAGTTGTATCGGAGCGACCGAGAAACTCCACATCCTCGTCCGCCTGCAGGTAGCCCGGACTCGCCATGATGGCTTCCAGCCGTTTCAGGGCACCGGGGTCATCTTCTTTTGCCTTGGGGGCCTGCCAGGGCAAGGGCTCTTTTCGAGCGCCGGGACGGGAGGGAACAGACTGTTCTCCTGATTTTCTGCTGCTGTCTTTCATTGGATAAACCAGTATAGCTGGATCTGATTGATTAACGTCACAGTCACAACAAAGAATAAAAACAGTCTGATCTTACGGGAGTCTTAAGTTTGTTTCAAGTGTACGGCCAGGACATCACAATCAGCTCGATTGGTGATGCCGGCGGCAACGGAACCCAGGAGTCGATCCAGCCCCCGGCGACCATGACTGCCCAGGACAATCAGGTCAACCTCCTTCTCTCCGGCGAAACGAAGGAGTTCATCCCTGGGTGAGCCGCCAAGCAGATGGACTTCGGCACGGTCCTGCACTCCCATCCGGTCAACCAGTTTGTCAAGTAACTGCCGGGATGAGGTTTCCAGTTCCTGATACAGGCTGACCTGATCAATGACAACCGGCTCGATAAAACCGTCATAGAGAATCATATTGTCGAGCACATGCACTATGCTCAATTTTGCCCCATATTTATCCACCATCTCTAGTGCCCGCCTTGCGGCCAGTTCGGCATGGGGGGAAAAATCAGTAGCAAGCAGGATATGGCTGTACGGCCTGAATGGTTTTTCCTCTTCCCGCGCAGCCTCATCTTCCCTGCCCTCCTGTAACCAATCCATGGCCTCCTGTTTTTCTTCAACAGGAAAATACCGCATATCCGCTGTAAAAAAAATGTTGGAAACTTTGACCATCCACTGCTGCCATTTACTGTTACCGACCACGGCGATTCGGTCAAAATCAATATCATGGGCAATACCGAATTTCAGATCGTCCCAGGCGGCCTTTGCCTCCCACCTCTTGAAATCCTGCATATCCACATAGGCCGAAATCGGCCCTTCCCGTTCAATAAGCTGCTCAAGTTCAGGCAGAAAGTCCTGGTAATCGGCATCGGTCAACACCCCCGCCGCCCGAACGGCAATAATATGATCAGCATTCACCGGTATTTTTTCAAACATGACCTACCTCCTGTGCAGTGCACAACAAAAATTGAGCGCAAACCTTTCCCGTACCGGAAAACCATAGACATAAATATCCGCTTGTCAAAGGTTTTGCGCGCCTGCGCATAATTTTTCCAACTAAATTATTCATCGGAAGGTAACACGTATCAAGCGGATATAACGATTTAAAAAATAAAACCACCCTCAAGTTCTCCTCAACAATCAGGGTTTGTTTTTGTTCATCCTCTTAACAGAAGACCTAACCATGCTTATTTTTCAGAAGTCGGGAAGACAAAACTCGTAAAGGTAGCTTTAAGCCGCATATTTCACAAAGGTCGTCGCGAAAAGTCTGAAAGTGCCGGAGATACAGTGTTTCGCGCCGAAAAATAATTGCAGGCATATTGGCAATATGTCGAAAGTATTTTTCAAGAGAAACGATGAAGATTCGATGCTTTCAGACGTTGCAGCAGACCGCTTGTGAAATATGCGGGCTAAGCCTGGATCGAACGATTCAGGTCGGACTTAAACCAGGGAGGTAACACCATGCCGAGAAAAAAACTCGAAGAACCGGAATATGAGGCCTATTTTGACACCCTGTCCAAGGGGTTGAAAAATCAGGTTGCGGAAATTGAGATTATAGCAGTCGGTATCATGGACAAGGAACAGACCGACTATATCCCCTTTTATGGAATCAGCTATGATCCGTCGGAAAAATCCATTTCCATCATCTGCGAGTATATAGACCATCGTATTAAAAAACCCCGTGAGGTCTGGGTCAAGGAAAACGAAACCGGTATTGCGGCCATAGAGATAACCGGAGGAGACGGATATACCCACCTGCTCAAATTTAAAGAGCCCATCGCCGGATAGCCCTTCTTCTGTTGCCACGAATAGCGTGTAATCACCCTGCGGACACTTCCCCTCCGCTGTTTGGGTGACCACGGTATTCGTGGTTTTTCTTTTTCTCTCCAGTACTACATATTGTGTTTTCGTGGAGGATTCACTATGGCGGCATCAACCTCAACCACCGATTCGACGACGTGGAACAACAATGGCCTCAGCTCCGAAGAAGCAAACAAAAGGCTGCAGCAATACGGGCCCAACGCCTTAGAGGAAAAAAAGGTTTCCTTTATCCTGCTGCTGCTTGGCTATTTCTGGGGACCGATTCCCTGGATGATCGAAGTTGCGGCCATTCTTTCGGCTGTTGTTCAGCATTGGCCTGATTTCTTTATTATTCTCGCTCTGCTGCTCTTTAACGCCGGGGTAGGATTCTGGCAGGAATACACCGCCGGTAATGCGGTTGAGGCCCTGAAAAAAGAGCTGGCCCAGAAGGCACGGGTTCTGCGTGACGGGGCCTGGCTGGTCATTGACGCCGCCGGGCTGGTGCCGGGCGATATTGTCCGCATTCGGCTTGGCGACGTGGTTCCTGCCGATGCCAGGCTGGTTGACGGTGACTACCTCAGTGTGGATCAGTCCGCCCTGACCGGAGAATCGCTGCCGGTTATAAAAAATAACGGGGAAGAAGTCTTTTCAGGCACGGTGGTCAAACAGGGTGAGGTGCTGGCCGAAGTCACCGCGACCGGTTCAACGACCCGTTTCGGCAAGACCGCCGGACTGGTAGAGCAGGCGAAAACCGTGTCCCATTTCCAGAAGGCCGTCCTCACCATCGGCAACTACCTCATCTATGTCAGCCTGGTGCTGGTGGCCATTCTGGTGCTGGTCCAACTCCACCGCCATGAACCCTGGCTTGATCTGATCCAGTTTGCCCTCATTCTGACCGTGGCCTCCATCCCGGTGGCCATGCCTGCGGTCCTGTCCATGACCATGGCGGTTGGGGCAATGCTGCTCTCTAAAAAGAAAGCCATCGTCACCCGGCTCGAATCCATCGAGGAAATGGCCAGCATGGACATCCTCTGCTCAGATAAGACCGGGACCCTGACCCAGAACAAACTGACCCTGGGTGATGTCATTCCCTTTAAGGCTGCAGACTCCCAGGAGGTCCTGTTAATGGCCTCTCTGGCCTCGCGGGAAGAGAACAGGGATGCAATTGACGAAGCCGTCCTCAAGGGGATGGAGGCAAAGCAGCAGTTGTCCTCATTCAAGCAGACAAAATTTGTGCCCTTTGATCCGGTCCATAAACGAACCGAGGCCACGATTCGGGACGCTGACGGAAACGTCTTCCAGGTCGCCAAAGGCGCACCGCAAGTAATCATGGAACTTGCCGCTCTTTCCGGAGCCGACCTTGACAAGGCGAATACAGCGGTCAATGACTTTGCCGCCCAGGGGTATCGTGCCCTTGGCGTCGGCATAAAAGAAGAAGGAGAGGAAAACTGGACTTTTGTCGGCATTCTTTCCCTGTTTGATCCCCCCAGGGAAGACTCGGCCCAGACCATTGACCGGGCCGGCAAGTACGGAGTCAGGGTCAAGATGGTAACCGGAGATAATTTGGCCATCGGCAATCAGATCGCCGGACAGCTGGGCCTGGGAACAAACCTCCTTAAATCGGATATTATTCCAACAGGGGAAAACCTGAAAGTCGACAATGCAATAGGAGAGAAAATTGAGCAGGCCGACGGCTTTGCCGAGGTTTTTCCCGAGCACAAGTTTGCGATCGTCAAGATTCTCCAGAGCCGCGACCATATTACCGGCATGACCGGTGACGGGGTCAATGATGCGCCTGCCCTGAAGCAGGCCGATGTAGGTATTGCCGTAAGCGGCGCCACCGATGCAGCCCGTGCCGCGGCGGATCTGGTGCTGACCTCGCCGGGCCTGTCGGTTATCATCACCGCCATTGAGGAGGCGCGGCGGATCTTTGAGAGGATGAACAGCTACGCGATCTACCGAATCAGCGAAACCATCCGGATCATGTTTTTTGTAGTGCTAGCCATGATATTTTTCAACTTCTATCCCATCACTGCCATCATGATCATCCTGCTTGCCTTTTTAAACGACATTCCGATCATGGCCATTGCTTACGACCATACCGGGCTGGAGGAAAACCCGGTGCGCTGGAACATGCATCAGGTGATTGTTGTGGCCACGGCCATGGGTATTGTCGGGGTAGTGGGTAGTTTTGGTATGCTGCTGATTGCCATCGACTGGCTCCACTTAAGCGTGCCCCAGATTCAGACCTATGTTTTTCTGAAAATGGCAGTGGCCGGGCATCTGGTTCTTTTTGTCGCCCGCAGCAAAGAACATTTCTGGAAACGCCCCTGGCCGGCACCGGTCATGATATGGTCGGCCGTGATAACCAAGCTGGCTGCGACTCTTATGGCAGCCTACGGCTTTGGCTTCATCACCCCGATCACCTGGCCTGAAATAGCTCTTATATGGCTCTACTCCATCTTCTCAGCCCTGATAACCGATCTGGTCAAGGTCCAGATCTATCGCCACCTGCAGAACCGGCTGCCGGGACAACGTACGTTTCTGAAAAAAATCAGAGCGTCTTTTTCCCCCGGAAACTTCGGTGCTGCGGGGAGCAAATAAAGCAGGTGCCGGCACTCAAACCGGATGGGATACTCTGCGCTTTGCATGGTATCCCTTCCGGGATATGTAATGAGCACCCTCTACTCTTTCAACGTCTCTTCAAATTCTTCGATTTCCCGAAATATCCACCGGCGCTTACTGAAAATAAATTCGGCGCAGAAAACAGCTAAATACAGGCCGCCGATCCAATACAGGCTGGTCCGGCTCGATCGGTAGAGGTAGATCAGCAGGGTCAGCCAGGAGGCCAGCGAGCAGATTAATCCGGATAACGCCACACCGATACCGGCCTTGATACGGCGGTGCAGACGCAAAGCAGAAAGGTTGATGGCGGCAAAAATCAGCAGAAAAGTCGAACTGGCAAAGGAGGAGATAATGCGATAACCAGCTCACTGGAACCGCTGGCCTTGACCCCGTAGAGATTGACCCCTAAAAAAGCAAGTAAAATCAAAGTTTCCAGCAGGTGATGCATGGCCGAGCCATGGAGACCGCCGCCCAGCATTGCGATGCCGTAGACTCCGTAGGTGAAGGCATACAGGGCCATGGTGCCGATATAGCCGACCAGCAGGAGCCAGCCCCCCATTCCTGAAATATTGGGATGGGCAAAGGCATGCTCAAGATAGGTAAACGAACCGCCGTCCGAATGAAAGGCGACCCCGAGACGGGCATAGGAAAGGCCGGTGAGCAGGGCCACTATCCCGCTGATCGTAAAGGCAATGGGTGCGGCATGCCCGGCCTGGGCAATGGCCAGACGAGAACCGAAAAAATTCCACCGCCCACCATTCCGCCCACCCCCATGGCAATGACTTCTTTCAAACTCAACAGCTCTTCAGGCGGTCTCTCTACGGTTTGCGGTGTGGGTTCCATCATATTCCCTCTGTCTTAGACTCAACAAAGATTCCGATGAGTCTCCAGGCCTGTTTGTTAGTGGTTTGCATGCCCATCGCCTGGAGCCCTGGCGGACAGAACACCATGTGCTTGATACGCTACAGCGTGGTTACAGAGTATCTCTGTTACTCTGATTTGACAACGATTTCATGAAATACTTCCATCGTCCGAAATGATGACAAAGAAAAAAACATGACTTCACATATTGCAAAACATGTTTATATTTTTGATATTCAGGTGTTTTACAGCAGGAAAAGATCGGACAAGGGGGAGCAGGCTATGCATATCGTTATTCTCGGCGCCGGGGCTATCGGCCGTCTATTCGGGGTCTATCTCGGCAGGGCCGGGCACCGGGTGACCCTGGTTGATCCTGACCAGGCAATCGTTGATGCCATCCATGAACACGGCCTGGGATTTATGGAGCAGGGGGGGAATGATCCCGATGCGGTGTCGTTTGTGCCGGCCCGGGCGGTTCCCCATGCCGGAGAAATCCGGAAAACCGAGTTGACCCTGCTGGCGGTTAAATCCTTTGATACCCTGACCGCGGTTCAATCCGCGTCCCACCTGATTGGTGATGGCGCCCCGATACTCACCCTGCAGACCGGGCTGGGCAATATTGAACGGCTGGAACGGGTGGTACAAAGTGAGCATATTGTCGGCGGCTTTACCTTTATGGCAGCAGCAAGCCTGGGCCCTGGTACCGTCAGACAGGGGGGGCTCGGCAAAACCTACCTTGGTGAAATCAACGGTCCTGTGAGTGAAAGAATACGGCATATTGCCCGGGTATTCACCGAGGCCGGGCTGGTCTGTACGCCGGTCCACCGAATTATCGGCCGCCTCTGGTGCAAGGTGATTATCTTTTCCGCCATCAACTCCGTGTCCGCCATCCTCCAGGTAAAAAACGGCCACCTGCTTGAATCCATGGAGGCCGTCACCCTGATGAAACGACTTATCGACGAGGGACGACTTGTTGCCGAGGCCCATGGCATTGACCTGGTTTTTCCCGACCTGTACGAACTGCTCTTTGAGGCCTGCCGCCGGACCGGACAGAATATCTCCTCCATGCTGCAGGATATTCTCAACGGCCACAGAAGCGAAATCGAGGCTCAATGCGGCGCCCTGGTCCGATACGGAGAACAGGCCGGAGTAGCTGCGCCGACCCAGCAGACCATGGTTGACCTGGTCAAACTCATGGAGAAGAAGGCGGCCGGTGCCTGGGCGGAGGAGGAGGGACGATGAACGACTGGAAAAATGTCCTCATAGCTGTTGCCGATACCCCGACTTCGAACAAGGGTATCGAGTATGCAGCACATATTCTAGGTCAGCTTAAAGGCGTTCAGATCTGCCTGCTCCATATCTATCCGGAACCACCGCCCGATTATTACAGCTCAGGCGGTTCCCTAACCGACTATAAAGAACAGCAGCACAAGACCGCCTCGGCTCTGCTCGACCGGTCAGCAGCCATACTGATGGATTTTGGTCTGCCGGAACAGGCCATCAGCCGGGATATCCGGATGGCTGAGCAGAAAACCATCAGTCAGGCCATTCTTGATGTCCAGGAAGAGGGAAACTTCGGCACCGTTGTCGTCGGCAAACGCGGGCTGTCCAAGGCCGAGGAATTCCTGTTCGGCTCCATCTCAAACGCCCTGGTTCATCATACCCGCAACTGCACGGTCTGGGTGGTCGGCTGACTATGGAACTCTCCGACCTGCCCGCAGCGATCCGCGAGCGTCTGCGCGAGCACCGGGTCACCCGGAGTCTGCGGAGAAAGTCCCGCGTCTACAGTGACACAACGGATTTCACCTCCATTGATTACGGTGATATAATTCTTGTCGACGGCCGGTATTTTCTGGTGACCGGATATACTCGGGAGGGACGGTTCGGGGTCGATGATCAGATCAAATCCTGGGTGCCGAGGGTGGAAGATCTCGCCACCGGTGAAAAACAGATCCTGAAACTGGAGTTTCACGAGACCTTTGACATCAAGATGGGCCCCTTCTCCATCCACTGTTACCGCAACCCGGAGAAAGAGGCGAGAATCCTTGAACTCGTCCGGGGACACGCCCATTTCATGCAGGGCGAGGCTGTCCTTGATGAAGCCGGTAATCTGGTCCGGGTCCTGGATATTATCAACGGCTCACGCCTGGACAAGGTGATCCATCGCAGCAAGGTCAGCCACAAACACTATTTCCATGAGGAGCTGCCCGCCATCCTGGAGCACTACCTGCCCTGTGTCGAGGCCATCGGGTTCCTCCATAAACACGGCTTTCGACATGGCGATGTCCGCCGGGACCATATTTTTGTCGAACGGAAAACCGGGCTCTATCGCTGGATCGATTTTGACTACGATTTTTACATGCCGGAAACCCCTTTTGCCCTGGATCTCTATGAGCTCGGCAACGCCCTGATGTATCTGACCGTTCGCGGCAACTTCTATATCCGCGATATTCTTGCTGACCAGACTCTGGGGCAAGCGGTTGCCGACACCATCGTTGCCGGCGATTTTTCCCTGCTCTCCAGAAACAGGATCGTCAACCTGCTGAAGATTTTTCCCTATATTCCCACAGCGCTCAACAATATTTTTCTCCATTTTTCCCTGGGCACCGAGGTATTTTATGACACCGTTGAAGAGCTGTATACGGACTTAGCCGAGGTGGTAAACCGGGACTGGTAGAAACTCAAATGGTCATAAGATTCAGAACAAACAGAATTTTGACCCTGGCTTTGCCAAACAACGTGCTCAATTCTCACATATTATGTCCGGGGAGCGGTTCAATGAGTATAGCCGGATGTTGGCAAAAATTAAAAAAGAAGCTGCCGACCGGAATATGCTGTTTGAATATCGCGGTCCCGGCCTTGATGAAACTTCCCGCTTTTGTCCCGAAAATGTTTATCAGGCAGGTGTTATCACATGTGGCAGGCGAGGTGGGGCCCTGTGTTTTCAGCAATCTGAATCTGTCGGAAAGCTCCGGAAAAACAGCAGGCAAGCAGATGTCAGCCATCTTTAAAGACCAGCCGATTCCTTTAGAGACCTTCTCTTTCGGGAACATTAAAAACGAAAACCTTGCCCGAATTTGGCGAAGTAAAACATACTGGGAATTCAGAAAAATCTTTGATCCTGATACCAGACTTTCTTCGGAGCAGGTTTTGACAGAAATGCCGTCATCCTGCCGGACATGCTGCAAGCGGATGGTGTCTTCCTGAGTTTACGATCATTTAGCGGAAGCCTATTTTGAATCAGAGTGATACCGGTATATGGTCTCAATGCTTTCGTACAAGGACAGGTTAACAGGGTTCTCCGCCTACCTTGATCTCTGTTCCATCACCTCAAATACCCAACCCTGGATCAGGGCACCAATCAGAATGTAGAACGACAACACCAAAGTAAAGATCAATCCGAAATAATCGATCATCATCGGTAGAAGTGGAATTTTAATGGTCCTGGAAGCAAAAAAGACCACAATTAATCCGTCCCGCATACCGTGCTTGCGCAGATCTTCAAGCAGTGGGTACCAGGCATACATTGGTCCATGGCTGATCACTCCGGCTGCCAGGGCCCATAACCAACCCTTGCAACCACTTTCCCGACCGAGATGTTTAGCGATTTGTCTGGGCTGTAAAAAATAGTTGAGCAAGGCAGTAAACAAGATAACTACGACAAAAACAGGTAGAATTTTCAATAGAATACCGCCACTTTTACGCATGGCCAGCTGGGCGGATTGACTGCTCACAAAAAAAAGCACACCATAGAGAATGAGGACGACAAGAAAAAGGTATTTACCGCGAAAGGCAAAGGGCTTGTCCGGTTGTTTCTTCATGACAACACCTGCAGGGTAAGGGTGGTCAGTGCCGCAATGAGCATGGTAAAGATAAAGGACAGAATATTACGATACAGGGTGAAGTGGCCACCGAACACCTCCACCTCAGCCGGTAGCTGGATAAAACCCAGGGTCACCCAGGACAGGATAAAGGCGCTCACCGCATAGAGCGAGATTCCCTGGCCGAGCAGCTCACCTCCGATCAGATAACTGACTATCGGGTTTCCAGCTGCTATGGAACCGATCAGGGTGCCGATCAGGGTGTCGAGCAGGGAATTACCTCGAAATAAGGAGGCAAGCATCTTCGGGGTCACCAGGACTTGAAAAAGACCAACCAGGCCGATGACCCCCAACAGCAGGGGCGCCATGGCCCAGAATGAAAGGCCGCTTTTTTGCAAAACCTTGCTGAAGACAGGCCGTTGTGTCGATTGTTTATGTTGTTTCTTCTTTATGGCCGAATTTTTCATTTTTTTTCACTGGTGTGTTTCGGTACGCCTCTTCCTTCACGTCAGTCAGTGACCTGGTAAAATTCCCCTCTGGGCCAGCCGCTGGGCGATTTTCTCATCAGGTCCCAGCGAGCGGATGATACATTCGCTCCGGGCCTGCAGGGCGAATACCGGCATATGTTGAGCTATTGTCATGTTGTTTTCCTGCCCTACTCCTGCTTTTGATAGAACCAATCTCAACTGTCCCTGTACAAGAATATGTCCCTGCATGGCTTGGAGAAGAGAAAACCGGCACCACAATGAACAAATGCACAAAATCCACCTTGTGACTTATCTAAATTCTGGATACTGTTCATCGATTCCCGCTTAGCGGGAACCGAGGTATTTTGTGGCCCAGTTGAAGAGCCGGACGGACTTAGCGAGGTTGTGAACCGAGGCTGGTAATTGTTTGATCCTGTGAGAAACCATCGTTAACAAGGCACCGGGAACAGCTCGTTATCCTCGGCATCGTTACCACCTTTCAGCAACAGGAAAAGATCAGGAAGAGACCGTATTCCTGGGCTCAGGGAGGGCATACTTTTTAGTAATTATGTCCAATTGTCTCTTTTGAAGGGCTGAAAGATGAATAAATTTCAGGCCGTACCTTCTTGAGGCTTCATCAATGGTCTCCTTGTTGGTCAGGCTTATTTCACATGTAAAAATAACCCGGCCTGCAAGAGATCGAAGAATGACCTGCTCCCGGTCGGAGATGAGATCAAATATGATAAATTTGCCGGCCGGTTCTCTGCCCTTGCATACAGAGAAAAAACCGACCCCATTGCTATTAAAATCAACTACACTGGCAAGATCTTCGAAATAATTCCCCTGAATGGCGACGAAAATATTTTCTTTGAGTTGGTATCGAACATGACCCCGTTGTTCCAATGAGCGGTTCTCAGTCGGCATGACAAATCCTCCATAGGGGCGTATTCAGTAAGCTGCTAAAAAAATACCGTTTTCTCTTCAGAAAACTCTTCTCCCGATAGAAAAAACTCCACAGAATAATAAGATATAAAGACATAACTCTCTTTCATTAAAGAGGAAGGGGAAGACAAAAGGCAAGGAAATAAAAATTTCTTTTGAAAAAAATTACCCCGGTCCGATCCCATTTCATCCTTGTACAAGTTGTCGAGGATAAAGCCCCTCTTTCTTCCTTCAGGCTACATTCTCGCGTACGTGGCCACAGGTACCGCCGCAGAATCAGACACTCTGGGTGGATCACATCCTCACTGCAGGCTCCTGTGGTCGTTCCTGTTCCTCTTCCAAGAGTTCCTTTACGTCCATGGCATGGTCGAACTCATAGATATCTTCCTCTCTAAGAAGCAGGTCTTTCAGGGCGAAGACCTGCAGACGGCAGGACTGGCTGAAAAGACGGTTGGCCATGAGCAGGGAGGCAATCTCCATCTTATTAATGTCTCCATGGGCAGCCTTCTCCATCACCGTCTGAACAAACCGCTTATCCATCTGCTCTATATGCAGCACGGTTCGCAGCAAGCTGCGGAACTGCTCCTGTACAGTCCCGATCTCCAGGAAGTGGTTGATGTCGTGGTATAGTTCCACCAGACGACGACGGAACAGCCTGTACTGGTAATTCAGGTATTCATTGTCCGAACCATCGAACTCGTCCAGGTCATGACTGAGTCCCTTGATGTTTTTGATGGAGTTCATGATATTACGCGAGGCATAGATCATCCGTTCCAGTTCCCTGGCCTCGGCCTCCTCAAGCTGGGCATTGAGGAGCTTTGCGTAAAACTCGATGATCTCTCCATGGAGAAGCTTCACATTTTCGTAAAAATCAGGGCGACTGCCGATCTTGACCAGATTTTTTTCAAAGGGGAGGGCATGATCAAAGATCAGCTTGTCATCGATCCTGAAGGTCCTGAGGCTGTAGAGCTGACACTCTTCAAAGAGGTGAAGGATCTCATTGCGCAGGGAGGCGATGGCCGCATCCGTAACTTCCGTGGGCGTATTGTTGAGATATACAGTGAGAACTTCTTTGTGATCGGGAAAAGCCCGAATCAGGAAGCGGGCAAGGAGTCCGATAAAGGGAAAGAAGACGATCACGCCGATAAAGTTGAAAAGAGTATGAAAGAGGGCCAGGGCCATAACCGCGTTGGTGGCGGTATCAAAGAAGTGAACAACCAGCCAGGATAGAGGCTTGAGGGCGGCAAAAGCAATAATACCGGTCGTCAAATTAAAAATGAGATGACTGATACTCACCCGTTTCTTGGACTGAATCCCTCCTATGGAACCGAGGAGGACGGTAACGGTGGTGCCGATATTTGCACCGATGACCATGGCTACCGAGGTCTCGAAACTGATCAGACCGCTGTTGAGTGAGGTGAGAACGATGGCAATGGACGCCGAGCTCGACTGCATGAGGGCGGTGATCAGAATACCGAAAAGGAGGTAGAGCCAGAGCCCGTAATCAGCAATGGAACTGAGATCAATATGCCGGGCATAGTTTTCCACACTGGTCTTCATAAAATCGAGACCTAGAAAGAGAAAACCGAAGCCGATCAGCATCCTGCTTCCCTGAAAAAACTTTGAGGATGGACCAAAGGCAATGAACATGAGCCCCCCGCCTGCGATCAGAGGCAAAGCAAAACTTTCAATCTTCAGCTTAAAACCGAATACGGCCACAATCCAGGAAGTGACGGTGGTACCGAGATTAGCACCCATCATCACTCCGATTCCGTTTTCCATAGTCATCACTCCGGCCCCGACAAAGGCAAGGACCATGAGGGAGACCGCAGAGCTGGACTGGAGGATGGCGGTTATGAAGGCACCGCTGCCGATGGAGCGTAGGCGGCTGTTGGTATACTGCCGGATCATCTTTCGGAAAACCCTGCCGGATATGGCCTTGATCGAATCCTCCAGAAGAAACATGCCATAGAGGAAAATGGCGAGCCCGGCCAGCAATTTCCAGAAATCTAAAGAACCATCCATAGACGTGAGTTGAGTTGAAGGAGATCTTGTTTTTGATCAACGTTTATCCGCTCGATTTCCACCCGACTCGAAACGACAAACGACAAACGACGGCTAAAACAGGTCGAACAGGAAACTGAATCTTAATGGACTCGTAAAAAGTCAAGTACGCCTGTTGCATAATATGGAAAACCAACAGGTTATTACCTCTCCGCCGTCGGTGGCGAGGCTTTTTGCGACACCGACAATCTAACGCAGCAGCAGATACCCATCCGGCCCCAGACTTGTGGCTAACATAACACTGTTGATGTCAATATGTTCTAGCCAGGTACTGCTTTTCTGATTTTCCGGGGTCAGCCAGAACTGTTCAATTTTTTCCTTTAAGGGGAGATACTGCGAGAAGTCAGCAAGCTGCGCAGTCAATGCGGTCTGTTGTGGAAAATGTTGTGGATGCTGCTTGATCATCAGCGCCATTTTTTCAATCGCATGGAGCGCAATAGAAAGACCCAGTTCACGAAATGCGAGACGATATTCAGCCGGGTGATTGAGCGTGTCCGTCATAACAAAGGTGTCCATACCACCTTTGGCATCATGCAGGAGCCGGGAGAGCATGTCGGCCAGAGAAAAATTGTTGTAAAGTATCAACTGCGTCAATCTGCATGCATCGGTGAGAAGGCCACCGATTCCCAGGGGATCATCGGTAAACCAGTTTACACCTTCACACATGACTGCAGCCTCTGTGATCTCCGTATCCAGGTTGAGCTCAGAAGGTATTTCCGGATCCACAGCAGCGGTAGCTGTAAGTTGAAGATAGGTGATAAGACCATCAAGAGCATCATGCTGGCCCATGGAGGCAACCAGAGGGCGGGAGAGATCGATGCTCATCTTCCAATACATCCGTTTCTCCCGGGAAGGTGATTCGGTATGGGTAAACCGTGCATGGGCGGTTTTGGCAAGTTCCAGGGCCCACCGGTTATAGTGTACCTTGCCGGTAACCTGTGCAACCCGGTTGAGGGCATGCATCCATTTTGTCAGGTAGTGGAAGTATTGCCCGTCCCGATCCCACTCTAAACGTTCATCATACGGTTCACCGGGACTTCGTTCGTTCAACTTCTTGCCGATTCTTAAGCCACCGACAGTGGGATGCCGCCTGCCCTCTTCTTCATCAAGGCCGCTTATCCATCCGCTGCGGGGATCATCGTCACGGTGTCTTCCCAGGATAGTATGCACTTGATTGATAAGGGCGAAGGCCTCGTCTCGATACCTCTGCTCACCTGTCTGCTGAAAAAGCTCCAGAAAATTACAAACGGCAAAGGCATCGGTCCATAAATAGCGTTTTGGTGCATGGCTGCCGGCTGCCAGACCGGTGCGGGTAGTAAAATCGATCATGATCTCCCGGATTATTGCTCTATCCTTTGTCATTGCCATTATCTCATTGACAGGTTGCCGTGATATGGCTGCATTGAAACAGTCTGGTAGTTACGACAGCGGCCAATGGCAGCTGCCGGGAGTTCGAGCTTTTCCCGGGGAGGTTTCATGGGGCAGCCTTCAGTTGTTATGACCCACCGGACAATCCCCGGAGTCACATGGCAATCAGGCCCACACTCCAGCAATATCCTGACCACATTTTCCGCAGCGACCGTCAGTCAGGTCGTTCTGCCGGATACTGAAACCATAGCGGCTGATCAGCTCGACGCCACATCCCGGGCAGTAGGTGTTTTCCCCGCCCTCGCCGGGGATATTGCCCTCATAGACATAGTGCAGCCCTTCTTCAAGGCCGATTTTTCGCGCCTTGCGCAAGGTGGCCACCGGTGTGGGTTCCCGATCCAGCATCTTATAGGTGGGATAAAAGGCCGTTACATGCCAGGGAATGGTGGGAGAAACCGATTTGACAAACCGGGCAATATCACGCAACTCTTCCGGCGAATCGTTCAAGCCCGGGATGATAAGCGTGGTCACCTCCACCCAAACCCCGAGTTCATGCATGAGCTTAACGTTATCCAGAACGGGCTGCAGCTTGGCCTTACAGACCTTTTTATAAAAATCGTCGGTAAATCCCTTGATATCAATATTGATACCGTCCAGGACCGTGGCCAGATGTCTGGTGACTTCCGGGGTCATGTAGCCGTTGCTGACAAAGACATTTTTCAGCTGCTGCTCACGGGCAAGCACCGAACAGTCGTAGGCAAATTCATAGAAAATTGTCGGCTCCACGTACGTGTAACAGACACTGGCACACCCGGTTTGCACGGCTTCCTCAACAACCTCTTCGGCCGTTCGTTCATTGCCGGTTATCTCGCCGTTGTGGGAATGAGGATATTGAGAGATATCGAAGTTTTGACAGTGGAGACAACGGAAATTGCAGCCGACGGTGGAAATTGAAAAGGCCCTGCTGCCGGGCAGAAAATTGAACAAAGGCTTTTTTTCAATAGGATCGATACGTTCTGAAACCAATCGCCCGTAGACAAGACTGTATAAAACACCATTCCTGTTTTCCCGCACCCCACAGATGCCTTGTTTCCCCTCTTTTATGTGACAATGATGGTTGCACAGCCCACAGATAACCTCGTTTTCTTTTCCTGATTGATAAAACATCGCCTCTTTCACGTGTCCGCCCCCCTTCTAGTCTTTTCGTCATGGAACCGTCCATGCAAAAAAAATCATGAAAAAAATGGTGTGTTACATCAGGTTCATGATGTTCGTTTCAATTCTTGATCAACTTGTTCCTTTTTTAATCGGTATTCAACCTGCCGGTAAATGGGACAAAAGAGACCGGCAGGATGTTTTTACTGGTAAATCCACCTTGTTCGTCTTTTTGAACCAGCAAAAGTTCCTGGGGCTGATGAGGACGGCCAACAGGGATAACAAGTCTGCCGCAGGGCTTAAGCTGTTCTTTTAAAGCCGGTGGTATATGAGCGGCAGCAGCCGTGACGATGATTCCGTCAAAAGGGGCATGTTCCGGCCATCCGCTGGCAGCGTCTCCCTGGCGTATTTCCACATTCCGGTAGCCGAGTTTTTTAATGATCTGTTCCGCCTTCAGCGCCAGGGCCGGGACGATTTCAATCGTATAGATCTTTTTAACCAGTTGAGAAAGTACTGCTGCCTGATACCCTGATCCGGCACCCACTTCCAGGATTACATCGTCCTTATCCGGACAAAGCAGGTCGGTCATCAGGGCAACAATGAAAGGTTGGGAGATTGTCTGTTCGTTACCAATGGGTAAGGGTATGTTCTCATACGCCCATGGTTTCAGCTTGTCCGGCATGAATTCATCCCGTGGCACCCTGGCAATGGCCGCCATAACCTCGGGCATAAATGCAGATATTCCCGTGAAATGCCGGGTAGCTCGGCAATCCGCATCAATACTTCGCAACATTGCATTGACTTGCTGTTGACCCATTAATCTATCACCTGAAATTCTCCGTTTGTTTTTCCAGGGGCTGACTGCCGACCCGGGTGGCGGAACCAACAAGATAAATTGCAGGCTCTATTGTTGAATTTTACCCAGAGAGATGAATATCTTATTCGTGTATTATCGATATGTTATATAATAAGCATCCTTGGTCTGCTGTCAAGTCGGGAAAATAGCGATACAAGGGTCTGCAGCAGCCTAGCCTATCAGCTTCATGGCCAATGGCCGTGGCATGATGTGTTTTTCCAAGTCCTCCGGGGGACAGCCTGTACCATCTGTTGCCCATTGGCTGGTTACTTTTCTTTTATGTCCCCCTTTTGTGAAAAAAAATTCCGATGGTCTCGTAAAAAGTCAAATACGCCTGTTGCACGATACGAAAAATCAACAGGTTATAACCTCTCCGCCGTCGGTGGCGAGGCTTTTTACGACACCGACAATTCCTGCAATAATACATGCAATCAGTACCCGCAAAAACACAGAGTTACAAATCCACTGACGAATTGCGGTTCATTTGCAAGTTGACAGTTGAACCCCTGGCCTGTAAAGTGTTACGAAATATGAAAAAGTAACACTAGCGGTTTTATCAGGGTTATTTCAGGTAATTTCTCACAGCACTTTCAATTCAATGTTTAACGGCTAACCCGTGAGCAGCAAATCTCAGCCTGCTCAAAATTTGAACCTTAATTTCATGGAGATAAAAATGATACTGAACAACAAAAACATTCCAATTCTTTTGTTGTGTATACTTCTCATACTGGGGGCTGGCCAGGTGCTGGCTTCACAACCTGACAGACCTCTGGTTGTGGTGTCTCCGTGGGGGGCAAAGGGTATGGATCCGTTGGTTTCCGGGTTCATCTTTACCCGGATGGGTTGCCTCGAGACCCTGGTGACAACCGATGGCAAGGGCAAGGGGGGGCTTACACCACTGCTTGCCAGCAAATGGAGTGTTTCTGAAGACAAATTGACCTGGACCTTCACCGTAAAGGATGGTGTCTTCTTCCATGACGGTACCCCGCTTACAGGAGAAAACACGGCCCTTGCCCTGGAGCGGATATTTGCCAACGGTAAGTTGTTCAAGGGATCTCCAGTGGAATCTGTACGTGGTTCCGGACAAAAGGTTATTATCAAAACCTCAACCCCCTTTTCCGCCCTACCAGCCTATCTGGCCCATTCCAGTACTGCAATCATGCCCCCGGCAGCCTTTGCGGATGACGGTACGGTCAAAAAAATCATCGGTACCGGATTTTACAGGCTTGCAGATACAGACGGCAAAACTGTTTTCAACTTTACCGCCTTTGCTGATTACTGGGGGGAGAAGGCCAAAATCGAAAAGGCTCGTTACCTTGCCGTAAGCGATGGAGAAACCAGAGCCTTGATGGCAGAATCAGGAGATGCGGATATTGCCCTCACTCTTTCTGCAACTGCTGCCAGGCGGTTGCGGGACCAAGCCAATGTACAGATAAACAGTACCGCGATTCCACGTGTACGTGAGATAACCCTTAACGCCAATCTGGTTTTTTTCGATAGCGCAGTTGAGAGGCTGGCCCTGTCCATGGCCATTGACCGTCAAGGGATCGCCCAGGCAATTCTGAAAAATCCGGAAACAGCTGCAACCCAGCTTATGCCCGCAGTCTCCATGTGGCATAACCCCGGGCTTACTCCGCTTGCCCATAACCCTGAAAAAGCACGCCAACTGCTTGAAAAGGCAGGATGGACGAAAAACAAAAATGGCATTTATGCTCAAGATGGGCAGGATTTTTCCTTTGACTTGCTCACCTACTCCACCCGTCCCATGCTTCCTGTCGTCGCCGAAGCCCTCCAATCTCAGTTTGCGGAGATAGGGGTAAGGATGAATATTGTCGTAGGTAAATCATCGCAGATACCGGCAAGATACAAGGACGGAACCCTGGAAGCTGCCCTGGTTGGACGCAATTTCGGTCTGGTTCCTGATTCGATAGGGACCATAAAGTCCGACTTCGGTCCAGCCGGCGCCAGAGGATCCTGGGGTTCACTCGGCTGGAAATCCGGAAAACTGAATGGATTGATTGACCAGTACCTGGCAACCTTTGAGGAGAAAAAAGCTGCAGTGATACGGGGAAAGATAGCTGAAATTCTGCAAAAAGAACTGCCGGTTATTCCGGTCTCCTGGTATGACCACCATGTTGCGGTGAGTAAAAAGATCAGCGGGGTACAACTTGACCCCTATGAAATCAAGCCATATACCAAAGGAGTTTCATGGGTCAGGTAGTCAGGAGCATCTGTACCCATCTGTTCCAGGGGATCAGCGTTGCCCTGATTGTCGCGACACTGGGGTTCCTTGCCGTCAACCTGACCCGTGGCGACACCGCTCTGGATATTGCCATTGCCCGCTACAGCGAAGACCTGGCTGATGAGAGAGTTGTTGAGCTGGTTCGCAGGGAAGAGGGGCTGGATCAGCCCCTCTTCGTGCAATACTGCCAATGGGTGGGCCGTATCCTGACCCTTGACCTTGGCAGATCTCTGGTCAGCAGGGAACCGGTTACCGCTTTGCTGATCCATCATTTTCATTACACTTTTCTGCTGGCAACAGCGGCAATAGCAGTTTCGCTGCTTATCGCCCTGCCATGGGGAGTCCTGTGTGGGATCTATCCCGGCGGGACTTTTGACCATATCTCATCAATGATCTGCAGCGCACTGGTCTCTGTACCCCAGTTCGTCATCGGACTGCTGCTGATCCTGGCCCTTGCAATCAGGCTGCACTGGTTTCCGGTGGCCGGTTTTTTCTCTCCGGCCCATCTGGTCCTGCCGGCCATAACTCTCGGAATCGGACTGGCCGCTGTTTCCAGCCGGGTCATTGCCACCTCCCTGGCTGAAGTTCGCGGGTCTTTGTTTTACAGGTTCGGAGCCATGAAAGGGTTGTCACCGTTCAGGGTGTTTACGGCCCATGGCATTAGAAACGCCTCTATCCCGGTGGTAACCTATATCAGTGTGCAGGCTGCTCACCTGCTGGACGGGGTCGTGGTGGTGGAGACACTGTTTGCCTGGCCGGGACTTGGAAAACTGTTGCTGGATTCCGTGCTTGCCCGTGATATTCCGGTCATTCAGGGAGCCTGCCTGCTGATCGGTATTCTCTATGTCGCCGTCAATATAACGGTTGACCTGATCTGTCTTGTCCTTGATCCACGCCGCAGAAACCGGTTGGCTACCAGTTGAGTCCAATGGAAACACAGAAGAAAAACGAACAGTGGCAGGTGATTTCCGGCTTGCTGATTCTCAGCATAATCGGTCTGTTTGTGGTTATTGGACCCTTTTTGACTCCCGATCCCTGCAGGCAGAATCTGACTCAGGTCTTTACCCAGCCCGGTACGCCCTATCTGCTGGGAGCCGATCATCTCGGCAGGAGTGTCGCCGCCCGACTGGCAGGGGGAGGAATGAACACCCTTTCTTTCAGCCTGCTGTGTGTTGCAGGTTCGGTCCTTTCCGGGGTCGGGCTTGGGCTGGCTGCCGCCTGGTGCGGCGGCTTGACGGATACGCTCATTATGCGACTTGTGGATATCACCATGGCGTTTCCGGGTATTATTCTGGCCCTTCTGATTGCCGGAGTGGTCGGAGGCGGGCCCGTGGCGGTCATTATCGCCTTGATGCTCACCGGCTGGCCCGAATACTGCCGTATCAGCAGAGCCGTTGGACTGAACACAATGTCCCGTCCCTATGTGGAGGCCGGAGTGCTGGCAGGGTTTTCAGGTTTTTTTATCCTGAGGAAATACATCATTGCAGAAGTACTGCCCCAGATAACGGTTCTTGCCCCCCTCGGACTTGGCCGAACCGTCCTGAATATATCTTCACTGGGATTTCTCGGCATCGGCCTGGCTCCGCCTGAACCTGAATGGGGGGCCATGATTGCCGAGTCTCTGCCCTACTTAAGGCAATCGCCTCATCTGGTGCTGGTTCCGGCAACAGCACTGTCCCTGACGGTCTTTGCCTTCTTTCTGATCGGCCGTCCTCTGGGCCGGAGGGTGAGAAAATGAGAACTCCCCTGCTCCAGGTGAATGATCTGACAATCCGCTCTGTTGCGCAGAGAAAACGACTGGTTGCCGATGTCAGCTTTACCGTTTCCAGGGGAGAGGCCTTTACCCTGATAGGAGAGACTGGTTCCGGAAAAACACTGGTGGCCCAGGCCGTGTGCAGCTGCTTGCCGGAAGAACTTGTCGCCGGCGGAGCAGTTGATTTCAAAGGCGTTAATCTTGCCCGGCTTCCTGCAAAGGAAAAGCGACGCATTTATGGAAAAGAATTATTTCTACTTCCCCAGGAGCCGAACTCGGCTCTTGACCCGGTTATGCTGGTGGCAGGCCAGGTATCCGAAATATTCAGGTATGTACGAAGGTATGATCCTCAAGAGCTGCGCCATACGCTTGCAGCACTTTTTTCCGACCTTGGCCTCTCCCTTTCAGGCAACGGAAGGCTTTACCCCTGTCAGCTCTCCGGGGGGATGCAACAGCGAATACTTCTGGCAATTGGACTTGCGGTTCCTGCTGAATTTATTGTTGTTGATGAGCCGACCAAGGGGCTTGATGCAATCTCCAGAGCATCAGCAGTGAAGAAGCTGAAAAACCTGCTCAGCAAAGGAAAAACCCTGCTCTGCATAACCCATGACCTGTCGGTGGCCCGTGCGCTTGGCGGCCGGATGGCCGTGATGTACGGCGGGTATATCGTCGAGTCAGGGGACGTTTGGCAACTGCTTGATGCACCAAAGCATCCCTATACCAGGGGGCTGGTCAATGCCGCCCCTGAAAACGGCCTGATTCCCATAGCTGAAGAAGTACTGGCCGCCATGAAAACTGCCTGGCAGAATGGCTGAACAGCGGGTGGAAAAGATGGCTGATTACTGTATCAGAGCGGAAAATCTGACAAAATCTTTTTCAGGAAAAGGCAGGAACAACAGCAAGGTGCTGTATCGGGACCTTTCACTTGCTGTCAGGCCGGGAGAGATTGTCGGCCTTTTCGGTCCCTCCGGTTGCGGCAAGTCAACCCTGGGAGATATTCTTCTTTCCCTCCAGTTACCTGACCGGGGAAATGTTTTCTGGAACGGGGTCAATGTACTTCAGGCCGGCAGAAAAAAGCGAAAGGCCCTGCGGCCCCTTTTTCAAAAAATACACCAGGATCCCGGCTCCTCTTTCCCGCCCCATCAGCTGGTTGGAGAAGCCCTGTATGATATTGTCAGACTCAGAAACCCAGCCCTTGCCGGAGAGGGTTACCGGCAACAGATGGCAGCGGCTGCCCAGGAGGTACACCTGGATGAAAAGTTGCTTGACCGTTACCCGATCCAGCTCTCCGGTGGAGAAATACAACGGTTCGCCCTGGCACGGGCTCTGCTGAACAATCCGGTTTTCCTGGTGGCTGATGAGCCCACCTCGCGGCTGGATTACTCGGTACAGGCTAATATAATACGGCTGCTGATGCGGCTTGCCGAAAAACGGAGAATAGGAATACTGCTGATCAGCCACGACCGCTCACTTCTCCAGGTTGCCTGTGAACGGATTATGACTTTGAAAGAGGAGGACAACAAAATTTGATGAACCATACAGAGTTAATGCAATCTATTCGGACATACTGGGACTGGCGAGCCTCCTCTTTTGACAACACTTCCGCCCGGCAGCAAAGTTGGTGGCAGGTTTACAACCATATACTGAATGGTTCAGCAAGGCAATGTATACTGGATGCCGGTACAGGCACAGGCTTTATTGCCACCGGACTGGCGGAGAAAGGCCACATGGTAACCGGTATTGACCTTTCCCCGGTCATGTTACAACTGGCCAGGGCAGCAACTGCCGAAAAAAAAATCAACCTGCAATTCCTCGCAGCCGACGCCGTTGATCCCCCCTTCAGACCGGAAAGTTTTGATGCGGTTGTCTGCCGAAACCTGCTCTGGACCATTCCCGATCCCGGTCTTGCCTTACGGCGGTGGCACAAGATCCTCAAATCCGGCGGGAAACTTGTCGTCTCCGATGGCATCTGGCGGAGTAGCGGCTTTAAAGGAGTATTGAACCAATATGTACGCCTGATATTCTCTGTCATGAAGAAAGGTTTTTCCAGCTCCACCCCGCTTCGCTTTGCTGTGGCTTACGGCTCATGCAGGGATAAACTCCCATACCTGAACGGTATCCACGCAGATGCGGCCCGGGAACTGCTGCTTGGCTCAGGTTTCAGCCAACCGGTTCAGCACGAACACCTCTTTACCCGGCATCCCTATCCGACAGGTTACGGCTCCCGTTTTTTTGTCATCAGTGCCGCCCGGCCATGATTGCCTGTGTATGCAAACCAGGCTTACCTGCCTCAACGTTCTCAGTGCATAGGTTCAAAAGGCACCCCATCTTCGGAGTCTACGTACCTGCCCGGTCGCATTTGCCCGCATAGAGGGTGACACCAGACACCGCTTCGCTGTTACGCTGTTATAGCGAGCAAATGCGACTGTACAACATTCTGATAGTCGGCATCTGGATGCTTTGGATGCTTAGACAGTACCTGCGGGGAAACGGTGGTCATTATCATTTTCACCTTTTCGGCCAAACTCACAGCCATACAAAAAAACGTACGCAAGCACCCCTTGTTCATCCCCCTTGAGTCTCGGCAGCAGCAATAACCTCTTTCACCTCTTCACCGCTGATAACCTCCTTCTCTTCAAGACGGACGGCAAGGGCTTCAAGAATCTTGCGCTTTTCGTTGAGGATCTCCGTGGCCTGCTGATGCTGCTCTTCTACAATCTGCCGCGTTTCCTCATCGATCATCTGGGCAGTGGCCTCGCTGAAATTGCGCTCTTCCTGGCCCTGGATGCCGAGATACTGCAGATCCTGCGACCTTCCATAGGTAATAGGCCCGAGTTTTTTACTCATGCCCAGGCGGGTAATCATTGAGCGGGCAATCTCCGAGGCCCGTTCCAGATCATTGGAGGCGCCGCTGGAGCTGTCCCCGAAAACAATCTCCTCGGCCACCCGGCCGCCGAGGAGAATGGCAATCTGATCCTTGAGCTCAGCCTCGGTGGAAAGAAATTTTTCATCCACCGGCAGCTGCATGGTGTAGCCCAGGGCCGCAATCCCCCTGGGAATAATGGAGACCTTGTGTACCGGTTCACCGGTGGGCACGGTTACCGCCATCAGGGTATGACCGGACTCATGAAAGGCAATCCGATGTTTTTCCTCAGGGTTCAGGACCCGGTGTTTTTTCTCAGGTCCGGCAACGATCCGGTCAATGGCAGCTTCAAAATCCTTCATGGTCACGGCCTTGCCCTTACGCCGCAGGGCCTGAATAGCGGCCTCGTTGCAGATATTTTCCAGATCGGCTCCGGTAAAACCCGGGGTACGCTGGGCAACTACGGTCAAATCCACATCATCGCCCATCTCCAGTTTCCTCGAATGCAGCTTCAAAATTGCGGCACGATCCCTGAGATCCGGTTTGTCCACCAGCACCTGGCGGTCAAAACGACCGGCCCGCAGCAGGGCCTTATCCAGAATCTCCGGCCGATTGGTGGCAGCCATTACCACCACGCCGGTGTAGGGATCAAAACCGTCCATCTCGGTGAGAATCTGGTTGAGGGTCTGTTCCCGCTCATCATGACCGCCCATGACCGGTCCGGCACCACGAGCCCGGCCTATGGCGTCGAGCTCGTCGATAAAAATAATACAGGGCGCCTTCTTTCGGGCCTGCTCAAAAAGCTCCCTGACTCGGGCCGCACCGACACCGACAAACATCTCAATAAATTCGGAACCACTGATGGCAAAAAACGGCACGCCGGATTCGCCGGAGACGGCACGGGCCAGCAGGGTTTTACCGGTACCGGGAGGACCGACCATCAACACCCCTTTGGGCATTCGGCCACCCAATGCCTGAATCTGGGTCGGATCTTTGAGAAAATCCACGCTCTCCTTCAGTTCCTGTTTGGCCTCTTCCGCCCCGGCCACATCATCAAAGGTGACCCTGGGCTGATCATCGGGATGGATATGAATCTTGTTGCCGATATTGAGCACTCCCTGGCCCATGGAGCCCATACGCTTGGCCATCCAACCCCAGAACAGAAAAAGCAGACCAAAGGGCAGGACCCAGTTGACCAGAAATTTTCCCAGCCAGTTGGTATTCTGACGCACGGTATACTTGACCCCCTGTTTTTCCAGGGTCATTGCCAGATCATTATTCCACATCAACGGCACGGTAATGAACCGACGGGGCTGATTGGTTTTTTCATCCTTCAGGGTCAGAGTACCGGTGATCACCTGGTCGGTAACCACTGCTTCGGCCACTTCATGCTTATTCACATAGGTCAGGAATTCACTGTACGGGATCTCCTGCTGCCGGGCCTGTTGATAGCCCTGATACAACTGAAAGGAAATCAGGATAAAAATAAGATAGAGCCAGAAGGTGAAATTCGGGTTCTGCCAGAACTTTTCACGACTGGTCTTATTGATCTCGATTTCCGGTTTTTTACCGTTCCCGAACATAAAATTGGCTTTCTTCATTCCTTATCCTCATCTCTTTATCATGGGAAATATAAGATACTTTTTTCGTAGCAGACTCAAGAGAACAATAAACCAAAACCGCAAAAAGGCAAGCCGGGGACGAGAATATTCAAAGAGCCGACCACAACACCTGCCGCAGGCTATTGCGCCGGAAAAAAATCATTGACAAAAAGAACGCCAGCCTCTACAATAATCGCTAAATAGCGATATATGAATATAGAGGAAAAACATGAAAGCATTTATTCGAGTGGCAAAGGCCCTGTCCGACCCCAACCGGGTTCGGGTTCTGAAACTCCTGCAGGAAGGTGAACTCTGTGTCTGTGAAATCCAGAAGGTTCTGGGGCTGGCCCAGTCGACGGTCTCCAAGCATATGAAACTTCTTGAAGATGCCGGCCTGGTGAACAGGAGACGTCAGGGAACATGGATACTCTACAGCTTGGCCGACGGCAGCGAATCAGAGTATGCAAAGGTCATGCTTGCCGAGTTGGCGCACTGGCTGGATGACGATGCGGAACTGAACCAGATGCGCGAGATCCTGCCGGAAGCTGCGGTATTGCGTGACTGTAAGACTAAAAACTAAAGGAAGATCATGGAACCAATCCAACCCTCCGGCTGCGGCTGCACAAAACCGGACAACGGCCATGCGGCCGGAACAACACAAAACATGAGCCCGGGAAAAGCAGCCTTTTTCGGCCTGATCGGCTTTGCCCTCTGGTATGTGGTCTATAAACAGCTTGAGCCGTTCTCTCACTTTTTCGCCTACTCTCTACTCGGCCTGGAGAGGGAAAGTCATTTCGGCGAGGCAATCCAGTTCTTCATCTACGACACCCCCAAGGTCATGATGCTGTTAACCCTGGTTGTTTTTGTTATCGGCATGCTGCGCTCGTTTTTTACCCAGGAACGCACCCGCAAATACCTGGCCGGAAAACGGGAAACCGCCGGCAACGTTATGGCGGCCCTGTTGGGTATCGTCACTCCGTTCTGTTCCTGTTCAGCCGTACCGCTGTTCTTAGGCTTTGTCCAGGCCGGTGTCCCGCTGGGTGTAACCTTTTCCTTTCTCATTGCCGCTCCCATGGTCAATGAAATCGCCCTGATTCTCCTCTACGGTCTGCTCGGCTGGAAGATTGCGGCCCTGTATCTCGGCACCGGTTTACTCATCGCCATTCTTGCCGGCTGGGTTATCGGCCGCTTTAAACTGGAGCACTGGATTGAAGACTGGGTTCAGGAGTTACGGGCCGCAGAGGCAGTGGTGATCGAAGAGAAACCGTCCTGGGCCGACCGCATCGAACGCGGTCGTGAGGCGGTGCGCGATATCGTTGGTAAAGTCTGGATCTATGTGGTTGCCGGTATTGCCGTCGGGGCACTGATCCACGGCTACGTGCCCGAAACCCTGATGGCCTCGATCATGGGTAAAGATGCCTGGTGGTCGGTTCCGGCCGCCGTTGTGGTCGGCATCCCCATGTATTCCAATGCCGCCGGCATCGTCCCGGTGGTTGAAGCACTGCTGGGCAAAGGTGCAGCCCTGGGTACGGTGCTGGCCTTCATGATGAGTGTCATCGCCCTGTCCCTGCCGGAGATGGTTATTCTGCGCAAGGTCTTAAAACCTAAGCTCATCGCTGTCTTTATTGCGGTGGTTGGGACCGGTATTCTGTTTACAGGTTTTTTGTTTAATATGGTTATTTAAACCCGAAAACATTACTCCAAAACACAATCAAGAGAGGAAAATATTCATGGAAATCAAAGTATGCGGCCCCGGATGTCCGTCCTGTGAGCAGGCCCAAAAAATTGTTGAGGCTGCCGTTGCCGCTACAGGGGTGAAGGCCACCATCACCAAGGTGACGGATTTTCAGGAGATTGCCAAGCTGGGTATTTTCTCCACCCCGGCAGTAGTCGTCGACGGAGGGGTTAAGTGCGTGGGCCGGGTGCCCAAACAGGCCGAGATTGAAGGGTGGATCCGCTGAAGGTATGTCGTCCGCTCGGAGTTCTCACGTATCTCATCACAGGGTTTATAACGGTGTGGTTTCAGCTGTCAAAAAACTTGTAAGTGGTCAGGGGTACGTCATCATCCCGGGTTTTGGGGTTTTGGATACTCTCGGGCAGGCTTTCGACAAATTCCTTAATCTCATCCCGCACCCTGCGGTAATGATCCATGGCTTCTTCTTCTGTTGCAGTACTTGCTGCCAGCCTGGGCGGGTCGTCAAAACCCCGGTGTACAATCCGGGCCTGACCGGGAAAAATGGGACAGGATTCATGGGCATGATCACAGACCGTGATCACATAATCAAATTCACGGTTCGACAGTTCGTCGATCAGCTTTGACCGGTGCTCTGAAATATCCACCCCGGCCTCGGCCATCACCCGGATTGCATTTTCATTCATACCATGCTTTTCAATCCCGGCCGAATAGGGCTCAATCACGTCGCCTTTCAGATGTCCGGCCCAGCCTTCCGCCATCTGGCTGCGGCAGGAGTTACCGGTACAGAGAAAGAGTATTTTTGTTTTCACGGATTCCTCTTCGGTCATCCTACTTCCATTCTCAGCAGCAGGGGTTCCCCTTTGCGGTGGATGAACAGCCACAACTCTCACCAGCAGGTGCCGTAGCCAGGCTTACAGGTTCCCGCTTCGCTTCAGTGGGCACAAAGACAGTGTCAAATTCGCTGTCGAGCATCTGACCGGCTTCATCCCGTAAATGACGGGAAATATCCACCACCAGATCAATCTTGTCAGTAGATACTCCGTATCCCTGCAGACGTTCAAGCTGGCAGAGTCCTTTTTTGGGGTGATTTGAGGCAATGTTGGCAGCAAGTGAAACCAGTGCCAGGGTGACGGGATCTAAAGCGCAGTCAGACATTTCAAGCTCCTGTTTTATCCGAAAATATGGGTAGTTATTTGGCAAAGTTGGCGCAGGTATCCATTATTGGCTGCGGCAGCAGCCAATAATGGATACTCGACCGCATCGCGGGCGAGTAGTATGTCTGTCATGTTTCCTCTCCTTTTCTCAGGC
>JAJRQC010000040.1 GCA_024280455.1 Deltaproteobacteria bacterium
AAGGCCCCGCTAAACATGAAGGCATAACCACTACCCGTCATCCCCGAGTGTTGTTATCGGGGATCCAGGGTGGTTGAAAAAAGTTGCATCTATGAGGGTGCATTCCCATTTTGTCGCAAAGGCTTAAGACGTTGTCATACACGTCAATTATTCAATATTAATAACCTGTTGATTTCATTATATTGGGGATTTGGCGTGAAAAGTCCCTGCCCCCCCCAGACCGTTCTTTTGGTAAAACCTTCATGAGTACAGTGTGCCGTATATCCTTTCGCACGAATCCCCTTGCTTTTTTCACTGTTTCTGCCATACTTTCAACATACTCTTTTCGTTATAGTCCCCAGGAGATATGTTTTGTCTCAAGAAAAAAAATATGAAGTAACGATACTCCTGCCTGCCTATAATGAGGAGTTGAGTATCGTCGCAACCATCCAAAAGATCCGAGGCCTGTATCCTGATTTTGAGATCCTGGTTATTGATGACGGATCAACCGATAATACCATGCAGGCTGCCATGAATGCAGGGGCAAACGTCTGGCCTCATCCCTATAACATGGGTAATGGTGCGGCGGTAAAAACCGGGTTGCGTATGGCACGCGGTGAATGGATTGTCATGATGGATGCCGACGGCCAGCACCATCCGGAAGACATTGCCCGCCTGCTTGAGCATAAAGATGTTTTTGACATGGTGGTCGGGGCCAGGACCAGGAACTCGGAAACCTCTAAACACAGGGATTTTGCAAACTGGCTCTATAACCGGCTGGCCTCCTATGTAACCAAGTTCCGGGTGGAGGATCTTACATCGGGATTCAGGTTGGTGCGAACGTCTGTAGTTCGCGATTTTATCTATCTTCTTCCCAATACCTTTTCATACCCGACCACCCTTACAATGGGTTACCTGCGCAGCGGCAGAAGCGTCAAATATATTCCCATCCAGACCGCGGCCAGGAAAGGCCAGAGCAAGATAAAGCTGATGAGCGACGGCACCAGATTTTTTCTCATCATTGTTAAGATCGCCACCCTGTTTTCGCCGCTGCGAATCTTTCTCCCATTAAGTTTTCTTTTTTTATTCGTAGGGCTTGCTTATTACCTGTTTACATTTCTTACCCAGGGACGGTTTACCAACATGTCCGCCCTCCTGTTTAATTCCTCCATCATTGTTTTTATGATAGGGCTGGTCTCCGAGCAGATCTCTCAGATGCGTTATGACCGGGTGAAGTAAAATTCCACAACTTCAAACATCTTATCTGTCCGTGAACCTCGCCCTGATTTTAAGAAAACCTATAGCCCCGTCCCCTGAGCGATTGAATTTACTTGAAGACGGTTGCCCTTTGTGAACAGCCAGATCATTATCTGCCGGATTGTCCCATGAAACCCAAACTGCTCGTTGTCACCTCCACCTTTCCCCGCTGGCAAAATGATACCGATCCACCGTTTGTCTATGAATTATCCAGACGTCTAACCGATACGTTTGCTGTTACTGTCCATGCCCCTTATTATCATGGCGCCAAAACAAGGGAAGTAATGGATGGCATGTCTATACATCGGTTCCGTTATTTTTTTGCACCTTTTGAAAAACTTGCTGGTTCAACAGGCATTCTTCCCACCCTGCATCACAACAAGCTCTACTACGGACTGGCACCATTCTTTATCCTGGCGCAGTTTTTTTCTTTACTGCTGCTGGTTCGAAAAATCCGTCCTGATGTTATCCATGCCCACTGGATCGTTCCACAGGGTTTTGTGGCTGTCCTGGTGCAGGCCTTAATCGGCGCGCCGGTAGTCATTACCGCGCACGGTGCAGATGTATTCGGGTTACAGGGAATGTTGTTTGAAACAATAAAACGATTCACCTTGAAGAGAGGGCAGGGGATTGCCGTTGTCAGCAGAGCCCTGGCTGAAGCCATTTCCGGTTTGAATTCCACCTGTGTTCATCCGCACATCATTCCCAAGGGGGTGGATTCAGCTGCCTTTTGTCCTGATAAAACAAATACTTTAATTAGTGAAAAACATGCCGTCCGTGGGCCTCTCCTGCTTTATGTAGGGAGGTTGACGGAGAAGAAGGGAGTTACGTATCTCATTGATGCCATGCCGTCGGTTTTATCTGAAATTCCTGCTGCAAGGTTACTCGTTGTCGGCAGCGGTGAAGCAGAGAAAGAGTTGAAACAACAGGTTGTCACTCTGGGTTTGAACAATCAGGTTCATTTTATCGGTAGTGTAACAAATAAAGACCTGCCCGGATATTATGCTACGGCAGATATCTTTATAGGCCCTTCAATTACAACCAGGAAAGGTGATGCAGAAGGATTTGGACTCACGTTTGTTGAAGCGGCCATGTCCGGTTGTATAGTTGTTGGTACGAACACAGGAGGCATTGGAGATATTATCCAGGATAACGAGACCGGGTACCTGGTGCCGGAGAAGGATTCGGAGGCGCTGGCAGATAAAATTATCTACATTGTTGAGCATGGGAACGAAATGGAAAAAATCAAGAAATTAGCCAGGAGCCGATGCATGGAAAAATATGACTGGACCGTTATTGCCAAACGGTATGAAAAACTCTATGCGCAGTTTATCAAGTAAAGTAAAAGGCGAGCCGGGTTTGTTGTGATTCAATCGATTCTGTGACGAAGTAAGGATAATGTCTTTCCCGGAATTTCTTTGCGAGGAAGGTGCGTTGCAAACAGCAGAGTTCATTAGTTCATAATTTTCTTATATTTTTTAAAGTGTTCCAGCGGAATTCCTGCACCTATGGCCTTGATCTCGTCAAGATTTTTGATTATTTGAAGAACATTTTGCACTATTTCCTCCCTGATCTCAGAAGAGAGAGTATTGTGGCCCCGTTTCAGCTGTTCGGTGATGAATTGACGTGGCTGTGAGAGTCGTTTGTTGTGGCTTATCACTGTGTTGATCAATAATGGTACAATTCTGCTGGAAAGCATATCTACATCAAGATTGTGGACCTGATTTAAAGCAGTTCGGTAACGTTGTACAGATGTTCTGTAGCTGTCAAGGAATGCCCGAGAAATGGTATGTGTCTCCCCCGTTTCGTAAAACTCTAATATGCCATTAATGTACATTTTTTCGTCAATACCATAAAACGAAACAGGGCAGAGATTGTTTTTCAGGAGCGGGATGTTAGCACTCACACGACCGGTGCGTTTGTTGATGTCAATAAATGGCTGCAGGTAAGAGATGTGGAGCATGAGGAAAAGCGATTGTTCAAATGGGTTGTGAATAGCTACGGCCTTTTTACAAATTTCTTCAAGTTGTATCTGGAGTACGGAGGGATTGCTTGCCGGGTGGTATGCGGACTGGCCAATTTCAATAATAGTGGATCGAATGGTACCGCATCCCTGCTGGTTGGAGAGGAGGCCGTTTGCTAACATTCCATGGAGTCCGCGGATTTCTATTGGGGTTATTTTGATATCTTTTGAATATTGAACAATGTATTTTGCGGCATTGGCATGGTTTTCTATCATTAATGCTTCGTAAGGAGTTCTTTTGTCAGAACGGGTTGATTTTTGTATAAGTTCTTCTGTCTCTCCTATGGTGTAGGTATTTCCTTCCAGTTTTGATGATGACCAGGAAAAGTCGATGATCATTCGTTTGAAGATTCGGTCGTTTAATGTTTCACCTTTTTGAATTGTCGCGTTTGACAGCATACGCATTTCCTGTTGTATATCCTGCTCCAACAGGTTGTGTTGGTTTGGTTTATAATCTGACAGTCGACTACTGTCGTACCGGCAAATGGATCTGTTCAGGTAATCAAGCGCCATAAAAAAATGGGCCATTGAAACGTTGTTCACTTGATATTTAACTGATGGCCCCTGTCCTGTTTTTGTAATGAGACCGTTGTTGAGCATTTTCTTCATCAGTCGTAGAAGCTGTTGCCGTGAGCCGATATTCAGCCTGGCAAGAAGGTCTGATGATTTGAGAGGCGGGCTGTTCAGAAGCAGGTAAAGGATTGCGCGCTCTTCTGGTGAAAGGCCTATGGAGTCGGCAACTTGTTGCAGGTCGTTGTTGGTATAATGTCTCATTATTCTCTCTCCGTATATATCGTAACAGTATTTCTCCTATTGTAACAGGAAAATGTTTATTGTGACAAGATAAACGTTATTGTACGGGAGCAACTTCAGCCAAACTATGATGAAGATATCCTGCAAGAATTTAAACATTCCCTGGGTGGTCTGTGTTATCCCGGTGAAATCTTACATCTCTGCATCAGCCCCTTGAGCTTGTGACTTTTTCGGAGTCTGTGTCGCTACAGTCTTGACCTTTTCGGAATACGTTGTACAATGGTCAATATGAAACGATATCTTGCAGGTGCAATAAAGAAAGACCTCAGCGATAAGATCATTTTGATTACCGGACCTCGGCAGTCAGGAAAAACGACCATGTCCAGGATGCTGATTGATGACTTTGATTATTTCAATTTTGATAACCCGGATCATCGGCTTGATTTATTGGACAGATCCTGGGACAGGAAAAAATCTCTGATTATCTTTGATGAACTGCATAAGTTGAAAAACTGGAAGGCGTGGATAAAAGGAGTCTATGATACAGAAGGCATCCCGCCTGCCCTTATCGTTACCGGAAGTGCCAAGTTGGATACATATAAGAAGGTGGGGGATTCACTTGCCGGCCGTTTTTTTCAGTTCAGGCTGCACCCCCTTGATTTAAAAGAGCTTGTTTCATCCGGCACTGTTGTTGATACCGGGAAGGCTCTTGATCTGTTATTGCAGATTGGAGGATTTCCTGAACCGTATCTCAAGGGGAATGTACAGTTTTACAAGAGATGGCGACGGTCACACCTTGATATTATCCTCAAGCAGGATCTGATTGACCTGGAAAATGTCAGGCAGATAACAGTGATGGAAACACTTGTTCAACTGTTGAGAAGGCGGGTTGGTAGCCCGGTGTCATACTCGTCTCTGGCCCGAGATTTGGAAGTCAGTGACAAAACAATTAAAAGATGGCTGACGGTTCTTGAAAATATGTATGTTATTTTTCGGGTGACGCCGTATCATAGGAATATCAAAAGAACTCTTCTCAAAAGTCCCAAGTTTTATTTTTATGATACCGGCCAGGTTCTTGGAAATGAAGGAGCCCGGCTGGAAAATGTAACTGCTTGTGCCTTGCTCAAAGAAATTCAATTCCGCGAAGACTGCTTTGGTGATGCGTTGCGACTGCATTACCTGCGGACTAAAGACGGCAAGGAGATTGATTTTTTTGTTACCGAAGAGGGGAGGGGGCAATTGATGCTTGAAGTCAAATGGGCAGACGACAGCAGGAACAGGAATTTTTCACTGTTTGAGCAGTATTTCCCGGGAACCTGGAAGGTGCAACTCGTCAAGGAGCTTGACAGAGAAAAAATGTATCCAGATGGTACCGAAATCCGGCAGGCCCATTCCTGGTTGAGTGCTTTTTCATTTTCTTCAAAGACAGCTTTGTCCGCAACCTAAATCCCTGATACCGCTTTTTTCTCCCTGCAGGAAGCGATGGATCATTGGAGTGTCAACGTTATCCGCTCCAGTTCCTGAACCCCGTATATATATGGCTATATGTTATTTTTTGTCACCATAAAGAGTGGTTGTTGCAGCTTTTTTTTTGTCGCCAATGTGGGAGAGACGGCTTCACTCTTATCTTGGATACATGAGCCAATGTGGGAGAGTACGCCTACCCCCATTCTTAAACCACCAGTTGATAAATTTAAGGTGGAATCTGCAGTTCCTTTTTACAGCGGCTGACAAGTCAGTTCGCTACTTTTTCTATGCGACGTCTTTATACAAAGATAGAGTCATGTTACTGTCGT
>JAJRQC010000041.1 GCA_024280455.1 Deltaproteobacteria bacterium
ACGACATCAAACCCGTCACTCACCCCAAACATCCACTCCGGGTCAAAGAAGCCAGTGGACGCATTCTGGTCATAAGGATCCCAGTCGGCAAGCTGTCTGGCGGTTTTATTCTCCCAGCCATCGGCAATAAGCAGTTCACCCCTTTTTTTTCGTAACTGCTGATCTTCCAAATGCAACTTACGCTTGGTTTTCGGAGTTTTGGCGGCAAAAATACGGTGGCGGATATTTTTTACTTCTTCCTCTAGTTTCTTAATTTCAGGATTGCCTATGGATATCTGTTGCTCCAGCTTTTCAATCCCAATCAGGGTATTGGCAGCGACAAATTTTGTTTCCAGGTTGGGTAATGGTCGGATACCAAAATTATCTTTACCCGGATCAACCTTTTGCTCCACCACCAGGGAAATGAAAAAGCGGAGCTTGGAAATCTGCACGGCAATGGGCTGAATATCCACCCCGTAAATACAATTTTCTATCAAAAAAAGTTTCCGGGCATAATCCGGGTCATTGATCTGTTGGTCAAAAGCCTCGTTAATCTCAATAAGTTTCTGTTTCCTTGCCTCTTTATCGTCCAGATGCAGGGCTGACTCCGTCTCAGAAATGGCCTTTTCCAACTGCAATTCACGCCAGCGGTCATTCTCCGGATCCAGTTTCTGGAGAATATGCACCATCTTCTGCAGAATACCCATGGGAAAGGCACCGGAACCGCAGGCCGGATCAAGAATGGTACAGCGATCCAGGGCTGCGATGATTTCTTTTTGCAGCGAGGAGTCGGCAAAAGGGTTGATTGGATCAAAGGAAAACAACTCATGGAGTTTGGTGTCAAGCTCGTCCTCCGCCATATCCCAGCCGGTGACTCTCTTGAGCAGGTAAAGGAAGTGGGTCAGCTGGACCTGCTGGCCGTTTTGCTTCAGGATAGAGTGGCCTCCCTGCTGTCGATCAATGCATTACGTGAAGATTTGTCGGCATCGCATGAGGCGGTTGATCGCTGGGTGCGGATTCTTGAAAATCTCTATTATTGTTTTCGGATCAGGCCATTTGCGGCAAAAAAAATAAAGGCCTTGAAAAAAGATCGAAAACTCTACCTCTGGGACTGGTCGTTATGCCGGGACTCGGGGAGCAGGTTTGAAAATCTGGTAGCCTCCAATCTCCTGAAATATTGCCATTTTCTTGAGGACACTCTTGGTGATGATATGGAGTTATGTTTTTTGCGCGACAATCATAAACGCGAGGTTGATTTTGTGGTTCTGCGCGACGGTAAACCGATTTTTGCGGTGGAATGTAAGGCCGGGGCGCAGGGAATAGGCAGACATATCGCCTATTTTTCCAAACGTACGGAGATTCCGCATTTTTACCAGGTCCACATGGGGAACGACGATTATGAAATCTCCGACCTGCGAACAAGAGTGCTACCCTTTACCCGGTTTGCCGCTGAGGTGTTACAGGTATAGGCGGGCATTCCCTGCGACATTTCAATTGTACTAAGATCATTCTTGTGGGCGAGGATGGGCAGAAACAGGGCGGCCAGTTCTTCAAACTGCGCATCCAGCGGATCCTGACCGTGCAGGGCTATGGAGTAGGCAGGATCTTCTTCTTCACCCCGGTAATAGCCGGAATATCAGGTTTTGCGGGCGGCGTTTATGGCAGCGGTTTCTGTTTTGGCTTTTGCCCGGGCATAGCTGGTTTCGGGATAAAAGTGGAGCGGCTCGGAGAGCCCCTGTCGGTAGTAGCGGAGAAAGGGTGTAAGCTCGGCTGCCGGATCCTCTACCGCCCGGAAGCAGACTGCGGTGTCGGTGGCCACGTGGATTGAAACCTGTTCAACTCCTTTGGGCCGGAGCAGGCAGAGCACCAGGTGGCCGATCCAGAGCTGGAGGAGGTCTCTGGCTTTAAGTTTTGCCGGTCGATAGCTGACTCTGCCGTTGAAGTAGAAGGTGGTCAACGTACCCGAAGCCGGAAGTCGAAACCTGCAGGAGACGATACCGGACAACTCCAGCATGGTCTTGTTTCGGGTTCCCTTTCTCAACTCAACCTGCAGTTCTACGGTTCCCTCCCTTCCGGCTGTCCCTGCCCGCTCTACGGGTAACGGGTCTTCAATTTTTAATTCTACTTTGTCATATTTTATTTCTCCGTCATCCCCGCATGCTTTTGGCGGGGATCCAGGATGTTTCCAGCGCACTGGATCCCCGATAACTACCTTCGAGGATGACGAGGAACTCGTTATTGTCTATTCCTTAATTAATTCTTCAACCCCGTTCCAAAACCGGTCAACTCCGCAACAAAACAGGAGAAAATGTATGAGTGAGTCAGTGAAATTAAAGTTTTAACCCCGTTCCAAAACCGGTCAACTCCGCAACTTTCAATGTCAATGCTATAGACACAATCTGGCTGACGGTTTTAACCCCGTTCCAAAACCGGTCAACTCCGCAACGGCCAACCTGAGCAGGGCCGACCTGAGCAGGGCCGTTTTAACCCCGTTCCAAAACCGGACAACTCCGCAACAGAGTTCAATATTTTTGTCGAGATAACTGATGCCATTGGTTTTAACCCCGTTCCAAAACCGGTCAACTCCGCAACGATTGATGACGTCATTGCCCTGGGCACGGATTTCAGCGTTTTAACCCCGTTCCAAAACCGGTCAACTCCGCAACCCGGTAAGAGAACTGTCGGAGGAATGTGATGTCCAGCACTAGTTTTAACCCCGTTCCAAAACCGGTCAACTCCGCAACTTCGGTACTTTTCCTGTTTGCCGATAAACTGATTCAAGTTTTAACCCCGTTCCAAAACCGGTCAACTCCGCAACACATGACAACGCTTGCGACTACTGGAGCGGTAAGCTTGTGTTTTAACCCCGTTCCAAAACCGGTCAACTCCGCAACAGTACCCTTTTTTTCTGTTGCCTTTTCAACCGGTTAGCCGGTCATTTGCGGCCCGTGCCCTTTCGGCACCCCTGCCGTCACCCTTCATGCCCCTGAAAACACCAATTTCTTCAATGATTTCAACGTGCAGCCCGTCTCGCCCTGAGATGTTGATGTATCTTGCTGATTAAACGTTATTTTTTGTAGTTTGCCTCCTCTTTTGGTCGAGCCCGGAAATGACGAGCCGTTGTTGTTGATATTCTTAAGATTTTGTTTTTTTCCGTCCTACAGGAAAGAAATCCTACAGGAAAGAAATTGTATATTACAGCATGGTAAACTCAGGGTCAAAGGTTACCTGGCCGGGTCCGTCAATGGTGATACCTTCCACGTCTTTTACACAGAGAAAATAGTAGCGCACCTGATCCTGGTCTTCATCAATCCATTTCGCCAGCCGTTGCTGCAGTTCCGTGAGCTGTTCCCGGTTGAGATGGCATTCGAAGATACTTTTCTGCACCCTGGCCCCGAAGTTACCAAGCTCACGTGCCACCCGGTACAACCGTTTGTTGTCACAGACATCAAAGCAGACAACCACCATTTCCGTCATAACAAAAAGTACTCCGGGTTTTGTGTTTCCACGCCCTGGCCCTGGCGAATAATTTTATCTCTGCACCAGGCGCAGAGCGGGTACCAGCGGATAGAATCGCCCGGTTCGATTAAGCCGGTTACCTGGGTCTGTAGTTCATGTTTTTTTTATTGGCCAGGAAACATTCAAAAACACTGTACTGCACCCGTGTTCCATGGTTGGTCAGGGCCTTGCGTACCTCCCTGCGAATCTTATCATCGCTGATATCATAGGCGACCATCCACAACCGGCTCATCGTAGCACCATTGCCTTATATTGCGACTTACGCCCCTGGATGACGGAAGCCAGGTGATATATCTGATGTTCCAGGCAGCGCCGGTAATCAAGCTGCAGGCCGCTGACCGGGTGTTGTATCGGCGCGTTCATTTTCTTTTCAAGCTCTCGGATGAAGAGCTTGCGGGCCCGGCTGCTCAGCAGGCAACCCCGTCCCGCTGAATCGGAAGAAGTAAACTGTACCGGAGTCACCCGCCTGTTAAAAACCAGCTTGAGGACAACGGTATCGACAATGACGGCTCGAAATTCTTCAATCATATCCGAAACAAGGGCTGGATGACCGGCCCGGATGGGATGGAGAAAGCCCACATGCGGATTCAGGCCACGGCTGCGGAGAAAAGAGTAGATGTTGTAGTAGAGCAGGGTGTAGCCATAGGACAACATGGCGTTGACCGGGTCTCCCGGCGGTTGCCGGGTGCGGCCGTTAAAGCGCCAGTCAGGGTCAAGGGAAGAGGAAAGAGCCCCAAAATACAAGCGGGCGGCGGTACCCTCATGACCGCGCAGACTGTCCAGCTCAGTCACACTGCCGAGCTTACTCAGAATTGCCTGTAACCGTCCGGCGGCTTTACGGCAGTACGGCAGGTTGCGTCTCCGGCTGTAACGCAGAAGAATGACCCGGCAGTTGGCAATCTTGCCGCGGATGAATTCCCGGGCCAGGTCAACGCAGAAACCAGGGTCCTGGGCCCGGTTGAACTGATCGCGGTGCAGGAGAACGGGGTCGGTGGAAAAGCCGGCGATGACACCATAAAACCGTCCGTGCCCGGAAAGCAGGTAAATGGGGATTTTTGTCTGCAGACAAAAATCCATGGTCTGGGTGGTGATCTGGGCATTGCCGAAAATCATGATCTGATCCACTTTGATCGCCGGTATCCGCTGGATAATTTCGCCTCTTTTCTTAAGGACAAAACGTTCCGACTCCTTGGCCAGCACATAGCCGTGTTCAAGGACGTAAAGCGTCCGCAGCCTGGGGTCAAGTTCCGCCGGAGTTTTTTTAATTTCCTTTTCGTCAACCGGCGCTTCAAGGGGCATGACCTGCTCTATCTGTTCCGGAAAATCTCCCGCCTCAACACCCGCCTCGGCAAAGGCCAGTACCATCTCTGATTTCGGCCTTGACGACTCCACCTGTTGTTTTGTCTTTTCGGTCGGGCCGGGAAGTTGAACCGGGATTTCGGCCAGGGTCTGCAGGTCAAAGGATAGCTGTACTGCAGCCGGATATTTTGCCTTGATAGCCAGTGAACGGACAAATTCCACCCCGAGAAAGCGGAATCCGTGCTTAAAGTCAATGACCTGTGTTTTTGCCGGGTTCAGTCGCAGGCGCAGAGATTCCAGAACTTCAGCAGTAAACTCCAGCGCCTTGTCCGCCGCCTTTTTCCGGCGGCAGAGGATAAGAAAATCATCGGCAAATCGGACAAGGCGCAAGTCCTTGTCCAACATGGCCTCGTCGAGTTGATCCAGATAGAGATTGGCCAGAAGGGGGGAAAGCGGCGAGCCCTGGGGTACGCCCTTGTGCAACCGGAAGCGGTGGTTTCCATCCACCACGTCGGCGGCAATCCAGATGCGGATAAGGCGGAGAATGGCCGGGTCTATCACCAGTTTTTCCACTTCGGTAAGGAGGCGGGAATGATCAATTTCATCAAAAAATGAATGAATGTCAATATCTGCAACCCAGGTGAACCCTTCATCCCGCAACCGTTGCACCCGGTTGACGGCCATGTCACCCGAACGGCCTGGCCGGTAGGCATAGCTGCATTCTTCAAATTCGGCCTCAAACAGCGGGGTCAGCGCCAGGGCAACGGCGGTATGGAGTATCCGGTCGCGCACTGCGGGGATGGAAAGGCTGCGCAGACCATGGCCGCTTTTTTTCGGGACATGAACACGTAACAATGGCTGCGGCCGGTAGGTCCGGTAGATAACCTCGTCACGGAGCAAGGCCAGACCAGACATCAGGTGCGATTCAAAATCGGCTGTGGTTTCACGGTCAATACCGGCACAACCCTTATTGGCCCGTACCTTGTACCAGGCCTGCAGCAGGTTGTGGTCGGCTAGAACCTGTTCAATGGTGATCGTCTGTTCAACCATGGAACCCCCAATTCAATGAGCGTGCGACTGAGCCGGTTGCCGGTGGTGGAGATCGGTCGTTTACAGCTCCTCGACAAGAATAACGGGAATAGCGTTAAATCGCTTCCATTCCCGGTCATTGGTTACGATATAATCGGCACCGCAGGCAATGGCAGTGCCCAGCTGTATGGCATCCGGCGTCTTGAAACCGTATTGCGCCCGCAAGGTTACGGCCTGATCCGCAATATTCAGGTCAAGCGGAAACAGGCTGATGTTTTCCGAATGAGCGAGATAATTCCGGTATTTCAGAACCAGTTGATGTTCACCGATCCTTGCCGGCTGTGTAGTTAATTCGATATAGGTAATCATGGACGTGATGACTTGGGCGGATGTGGAATAGACCTGATCAAAAAAACGTTCCATGAAGGGAAAATAGTCCGGGTGACGTACAAAAAAATAGATAAAGGGCGAGGTGTCGAGAAAAAGAATATGGTCGGATTGCAGTTCTACTCCCATTCCCTGCGCTCCCGGCGAAGATATTTGTCCACGTCTATATCCTTCCAGATTTCTCTTCCCAACCCGGCGGCCTTGCGGAAATCCATTTTCCCGTGATGTTGTTGTTCCTGCTGCTCAATGGGCAGAAGTCGGGCAATTTTTTTACCGGCCCGTTCAATGATAATTTCCTCCCGGCGTAAAGAAACCCTGTTCAAGAGTTCGCCAAATTTTTTTCTGGCCTCCATCGCGGATACCGATTGCAACATATTTAGCCTCCATAATTGATATAACCATATCAATTATGATAACCGATAAGATCGGAGGAATCAAGTCTGCCCCGTATCAAAACCGGTCAGCGTACCGGAAACTGAAGGAGAGGATACCGGACAACTCCGGCATATTTTTTTTTCCGTCATCCCCGCATGCTTTTGGCGGGGATCCAGGACGTTTCCAGCGCACTGGATCCCCGATAACTACCTTCGAGGATGACGAGGAACTCGTTATTGTCTATTCCTTAATTAATTCTTAATTCTCCAGCCCCGTTCCAAAACCGGTCAACTCCGCAACTATCAGTGGAAGGTGGAGATTGAAATTATTAAAGAACTGTTTTAACCCCGTTCCAAAACCGGTCAACTCCGCAACCCTTTCCGGATCCTGTAGCCACGGTTGGTGCCCCTGTGTTTTACCCCCGTTCCAAAACCGGTCAACTCCGCAACTTATTCCCTGGATAGGGGAAAGAGATTCCTTGATTAAGTTTTAACCCCGTTCCAAAACCGGTCAACTCCGCAACCGTACAAAAGATAAATACGTATAACCAAAAGATACAGGTTTTAACCCCGTTCCAAAACCGGTCAACTCCGCAACAAGAGAGACTTATCCCTTTGTTGCTGGATATGCGTGTTTTAACCCCGTTCCAAAACCGGTCAACTCCGCAACGGGCTGAAAAGTTTTGTAAAAAAAATTTGGAATAACACGTTTTAACCCCGTTCCAAAACCGGTCAACTCCGCAACATTAATCGGTAACGTCGGCCTGGGCTAAACCGAAACAGTTTTAACCCCGTTCCAAAACCGGTCAACTCCGCAACAGTACCCTTTTTTTCTGTTGCCTTTTCAACCGGTTAGCCGGTCGTTTGCGGCCCGTGCCCATTGGGCACCTTTGCCGTCACTCCTCACACCCCTGAAATTACCGATTTCCTCAATGATTTCAACGTGCGGCCCGTCTCACTACAAAATATTAATATAACTTATTGATTAAACGTTGTTTTCTGCGATTCGCCTCCTTTTTTGAGCCATCGAAAAATACCGGGCCGTTGTCATTGATTTTATTGATATTTTTATTTTTACTGTTTTTCACACTTTTCTCAACCAGGGCGGCTAAAACGGATCATGGTTAAAAATTTCCACATCACCGGTCACCGGTGAGCGATAGACCAGTCGCTTCACCTTACCATGCAGGGCATGGGCAATGCTCAGATACATCCATACCGGCGCAGCCCCGGTGAGCACCACGTCGTTGCCCTGACCGGCAAGCTCCACGGCCTGATTAACATAATCGTCGAGGACATCGAGTTTGGCATTTGTTTCAAAAAAGGTTGACAGATTGAGTACAATCATATCTTTATTATTGATATATCATTTTTTGTGAAAGGATGTCTCCAAATCTTGCATTCACCGCTGTTTAAATTGTCCGGCAGTTTGTTTAATGTGAAGATCACGACTTGATGTTGGAAAAATCCGCTGTTATCCTCATGCAGTATATTCCTGCCACTTTGTTTAACACGTGGAGCAATAAAACTTAGGTTTCGATCCGGTTCGTCCGGATTGACAAGCTGACTCCCGATTTGCTGTCCCAAGGCACGAACATCGGCCATATCGGCCAAGTATGATTTCTCACATCGCATAACAGTACGATACGCCCCGATACCGTTTTCCCGATACTGAAAGAGAACAGTAAGGCGTTTGGGAAGGTCATTTTTCCAATCTTGATACATCTCACCAAACCATACAGCAGCTGCAACAACAAGTGTTGCGATATTGATCCATGGATTAACCGTTTTTGACAATAGGCTGTCCTCTGCGCTCAATATCGTTCCATGAAAACCTATATCAAGCAAAGCAAACACGGCGATGATAGGGATCGCGATTAAAAACGGTCGTCTTGTCTTGAAAGTAAACCGGGCAATATCAGCTAACACGGCAGTCATATTCTGTCCTCGTTCATTATGTTCTTTCAATTTCCTGGGAATATTCTCTTAAAGGCTCTTTTTGTATTCTTGTTTGTCGATTCTTTCCATTGACGTATGGAATCTCCATGGATTTCAAGAATCAATTTTACATACAGAACCAGATCGTCACCGTACTGTTTTTTTGTTGTACCCCAATTTCTACTGAAACTCTTGATGAGGTCGTCGGGTTCTAATTGCTTTAATTTCAGGCGCCATTGTTCTTCTTTCGGTAATTCCCTGCCACTCCTGCGGAATGTTCCATACCCGACCGCTGTCTTGCTGCCGGCACCAACTGTTTGCAGTGCTTCAGTCAACCAGCCGGCAGCCATGGATAAGTCCGTATCCTCGGCATCTCCGCTTCTGCTGACAAGTGCAAACTGGAACTCCTGTTGCTCTGCGACCGCCAGAAACGGAATGGGCGTGGGGCTGAGCCAGTCAGCGGGAGTTACAGGACTCTCCACAGAACTTTGATAATAGTCTCCATAATGGGGCGTCATGATCTCGGATTTCAACAGGACAGCTTTCCCCGGGATGGCATCAAGAAAGATGATACTCCCTGTCTTCCTGTTCTCTTCCTTGTCCTCCGGCCCGAATATCCTGGTGACATCTTTATGGTGTTGATCTTTATCGTTCGCCCAGGTTGTCGCCCAGGTTGTCGCCCAGTCACGCATAAGACCCTTGACGGATGAGGCTGGGAGAAACGGTGTGCCGAACAGGTGATGCCAGGTAAAGCCATTTTCAATGGGATGGGGGTTGCCCAGGCCGGTAATAAGCGGAGATACTGTTTCAAAATACAGGACAATGCCGGATACCTTGTCAACCATCTCCTGACGACGTTCCGCCGCATCCAGGAGTAATCCATCATCACCTGCTTTTCGACCGGCAACGGTGTCGATCCAGCCCTGCTTGGGGTTAAAGTCCTGTCTGTTTTTCCCCGTTCCAACTGAATATGTTTGCAGAGACCAGGTATCTTTACGCCACTGGTTACAAAACTTGTTGTACCAGAGTCCGGTATTTCCACTGTTACAAGGTTTTACATTCCGGCTGATTTCGTAAAGTGGTACTCTCGTCATGAAGATTCCCCTTTTGGTTGAATGAGCAGGGCGACCGCAAATTTCTTCAGCCAGGCAACATAGGCCAGGGCTTCATGCTGGGCCTGAAGATATACAGCCTCCTTCCCCTTGAGCAGTGCATCAAGAATACCGGTCTCTTTTGAGTACTGGTCAGGAAAGGGAGCCATGGCATCATTCCTGCCAAGCCATTGATTCACATCATGAAATAAATATCTATGCCCGTTTTTTGTATCATTTCCCGTGCCTGAAGACGCCAGTTCTGCGGCAAGCGCCTGGCCGAGTCCATTTTGCAGAATAACCGCTGGCAGCGCTTTAACAAAACTGACATAGTTGCCGTACTCTTTTTCACCCTTTTCCTGTAACATCCGTATTCTATCCAGGGCATCCGCTGCCCGCTGCCTGTCCAGATCAGCCATTCTCTCCGCCCCCCTGAACTGTTGTTGCGCCGTCAATGGGATATATACCAAGTTGGAACCACCCCTGGCCTATGGTTTCATTGCCGCCGACCTGAAGATAGTTTCTTTCCCGCAGCATTTGTTGAAAAATTTTCAGGCTGTCATTGTCGGAATCCCGTTGGGCAACAATGGAGGTCATGAGGCTGTCCGGAGGTAGGGTTTCTTCGTACCAGAGATTTTTACTCTGTTTGTCCTTATCCAGACTGTTGCGGGCCAGGATGGAAAGACCATTTTCCGCAAACCACTGGAACGCACCATCACTGACCACAACCAGCTGATCAGCCAGCCGCTGACGGCTTTTTTCATGGGGGATCAATTTGCCCAACACGTCCAACACGTCAGCGGGTACGCCTCCTGCGTGCTGAAAGTTTCGTTCTTCAAGAAAGAGCGTCTGCTCTGATTTCGACAGCCCGTAAAATTTGCCTTTCTTAACCTGTATGTCTGTCATGCAGTCTGTTTCTCCGCAAGCACGCGCAAGGTCCCGTGCCAACCGTTCAAGGATCAAGGGGCAGGTCAGCCAGCAGTAACTCCGGCTCAGGCTCCTTATCGGCAGCAGCAGAAGACGGGCATCGGAAATAAGCAGTCTCCCGGCAGAATCCTTATTACCGAACAGTTGATTACATCTGTTTTCATCAGCACCGTTTTGTCTGGTATAATCAAGCCATGCCCCTTTCAAACTGGACCCGGCAATAAATGGGTAACCGGTTACACGCTCACGGGCCACCGGCTGATCAATAACACCATCATTTTGCACACTGCCCGGATGGATGAATGTTTCCGCAAACATGCCGACAACAATATTTTCCATGATAACTCCCTCCGTTATTTCCAAATTCCTGTGACAAAGCGGCCGAATCCCCACTGGGTTTTCTCCCCGTATGAGATGATTTTTCCTGCTGCCGTCTCATGTTCCGTTTCCATAAAAAGTACCGATCCCGGCCTGAGGCAGGGACGCAGCTCGCGGGGTTTATTGCAATCCCATCCTCCCAGCATAAGGGGTCGCTGGTTGCAGTACGAAACCGGCTGCCTGCCTTTGATGGCAATATTTCCCAGGCTATCCACCTGTGTGGGGGTAAGGGCAACCAGCGTATATCTCATGCTGCTGGAGGGGCTCCCTATCTGCAGGTATTCCTCAATTCCACCTTCCTCTATGGTAAGCCAGCATGCCCTGGCCTCTCCCCCTGTAACTGCTGGGCGGGATATGATTTTTTCAATATCAATATCCGGCAGTCCACTGGAAAACATGGCAAGCTCAACGCCCTGTTGTAATCTGATATGTTGTGGGGAATAGAGGGCCATCAACCCGGTTACACGGCCTTCTTTCCGGAAGTTGCCAATCCGCTGCTCTACCGTCCACAGTTTGCTCTGGTGCATTAACGTATCTCTGCCCGGAGGATCACCCCGCAAAATTTGACGTAATCCACAGGCCGAAACCCACCACTCGGAAATCAGTGCCTTGCGAGCTTCAACAGTACCTGAGGAAGGTTTAACAGGGAGGAGAATTTTACCCAGATCTGTTTCCATCTCCCTGCCTGGTGCGAGCAAAACCAGATCCGATGGTTTTTGTTTCTGTGGATCAAGGGGCGTAACACCTAGGACATGGGCGGGTACCGGAAAAACCGGCTCATTATTCCTGAAAAGATACGGGCCATTAAAGGTAATCGTTTCCGGCAGGGTAACGCTGGCGCCGAGCCGTTCTTTACAGCACTCTGCCCAGTTGCCTCCCCGGCCTTTTCCATCCCACCCCATTGCCCGTGCCCAGGCGGCACGAATTGCACCGGCAAGGGTTGTGGGCGATGGCGGAAAGATTGTATTTACATTGGCCTGCAGTTCTTCACGGTTAAAAGGACTGCCATCTCTGAAAAATAAGGTATCCAGAGGCTTGAACCGTATTTGCAGATGCGTCATTCCTCCCCCCTTTCCCGGCCAAAGTTATGGCAGGTGTCCACCAGAAAACGGGCTATATACGCGCCATCCAGCTGCAGTCTGCCGGTCACATCGACTGTTTCATCTGCTCCTGTTTGATAACCGCAGGCCCGGAGTAAAACTCGTACATTGTGTTTTGCCTCTTCTCTCTGCATCTCTGTTTTGATGTTTTTCCCTTTGCAGTATTCTGCCAGGAGCAGATCAACTTTATCCTGTTCCGAAGGTGGGTCATATTCCTCTTTATGGAAGAATGGGTACCTGGGCCGCAGATTATAAAAAAAACTCGTTGTAAATCCGCCTTGTTTTACAGCAGCGATAAGCTCAAGCATGGATGGGGCCATGGAAAAACGGCCAACCCATTGGCAGGTAATGCCTTCGGGTTTCAACACCGTTAACACCAGGGAATCCCGCCCATTTGCTTCTTTGGCTATGGAGTTCAGTGTTTGATGCCCAAACTGGAGGACTGACTTCAACGGCGTGTGAAAATGGGCATAAATAATGGAAGCGGAAGCAGTAAACAGTTTCTTGTGGGGAGCTAATACAGCATTGTCTGCAAATGTATCCGTATATTGCCTGTGCAGTTCCACTGCGCATTCAATGGCCGTCTGCATGGACACCATTGCAAGCACATCATCCCCGCCGGCATAGAGCAAAACACCCTGGTGCCTGCGGACGATATCTGCTGTTGATCTGGTAAATGCCATCAAGGCTGCTGAGATGTACGTATTGTCCTTGTCTATCTTTGTATTCTGAAGCAGCTTTCCCATATTGTCGCCGTCCATGACGAGCAGCGCATAAAATGGTTGGGCATTCCTGTTACCCTGGGCCTGATGAAGTTCTTTCAGCTTTTTTTCAATTGTTTTTCTGGCTGTTTGCTCTTGTAAGGGTTCTTTACACGGGTCTTCTCTTTTCGTAAAAGAAAGTGGGGTCGATCGATGATTCTTCAACGCATCCGGATGAAACAGGTTGCCGTCAAGTTGCGCTGCCTCACCCAATGGTTCAAGAGCATGAATTTTAGCCGCCTGTTCGCTTTTCAACCGTTTGTAAAACTTCTCGCCAACAGCGGTTTGTACAGTTGCCGCATACCCGTTGATTGCCTTGTGATTTTCTGCAGCAATAACCGTATTCAGCCAGGGGATTGCCGCCATATATGCAGTGGATGGCCAATTGCCGATCGCGCTGTGCCTGCCTCCAGGTATCCAGCCAATGGTTGAATGTAATGCCTTGGCTGAAAGCCTTGGAAACAGCCGCTTGATCAGCGAGATGGCGCAAAGGCGTTCTGTGTCGCGCAGTTCAAGGGGGCCAAGGTCGTTATGGGCCTGTATGCTTTGCCAAAATGTAAGCTGTTTGTTTTTACCCTGCCATGGCGTCTGGATATAGCCGGAAAGCTCCTGCCACTCCCCCATCAGGGTACAATGATCTCCGCCCTGGGGAATTGGCCAGTGACTGCGCAGGTTTTTCCGGATATCCAGCCAGCCGCCATCCTTCTCCCCTGGGGAATCTTCAGCCAGTACCCAGTTGATTTCCCAGAAGTTGTTTACCTGCTCTTCCCATATCCTTTGCGTGCCGCACCCTTTATCTGCTGTCGGCTCTACAAACTCTTTCCAGACCGCTGTGCCAAGATCCTGCCATTTATCCAGAACACGTCTGCTGACTTTTTTGTGAATATCCGATCCCCTAACCGGCTCATTGAAAATCGCCTTAAAACGATTCGGCAGAGAACCGATCTGTGGTGACCTATGGCCTTGTTCTTCCATGATCGCCTTGAGTAATTCATCGCTGGTCACTGCATTTTGCCGTACAATCGGGAACGCAATAGTGCCGTTCAACTCCTGAATTATGGCGGCCATTGCCTGACCCGCCAACCAGGAAAGGATAAAAGAACCGGCCCAGAGGTCGCGTGTCCGGCGGGCCTGGCCGACAAAAGACTGCACCGGACCAATGGTGTAATGAAGGATTTGTGCCATAATTATTGTTCCTCTCTAGCCGGCCAGATTGGTTGTCGTTCAGGGAAATAACTTTTCTCGGTTTTTGCGTTTCGGTGCCCTCTTGTTCCCTCTAGGAAATTCGTTAAAACATGGTAATTATTTTCGACGAGATTTACAGGTTTTCCATCGGCGGAAATTTGTTCTTTCGTGCCTGGTAAAAATAAAGACGGGAGTACAATGGAAACACCTATGTAACTCTTGTCGGCAAGTTTATGGACATGAAAAAAAAGTGGGCTTGCCCGGCGCTCCAATGAGTTTTCAGCTGGTTCAACATTGGATTTGAGAGGGTAACCATTTGGAACATGTTTGAAATAATTATGCGGGAGTCCAAAAAGGGCGCGTTCGGGGTGGAAATCAGGATTTTCCGAACGAAATGAATGCTCATTTTTGAACCAGTCGTGATCATCTTTGAAGTTTTGCTCGGCTTTTTTTCCAGTAGGCAGCTCATGTCTGCCTCTTGCCTCACGCCCCCAGCTCCTATATAACTGCATGGTTTCACCATAATTGTTCAAAATTGCAGTTGGGTCGGTGCCGGTCAGGAGTACATCAATTCTTGATGCGCTTGAAAATGCGGTGAAAGAATGTTCGTCAGGGAGTGAAAAGTTTTTTGTCTGGCTTAGTAACGAATTCAGCTCTGTTCCATAACTCTCAGGGTCTTGCGGACAGGGGATCTTCTTGCCGTTTTTTTGCAGGTCAACAAGGGTAACACTGCCATATCCTTTTCTGGACCTTGCCCCGGCTCCGCCAATCAGGCCAAACAGTTTGACGGCATTAATTATGGATGGGTCGATCTCATCCTTGGAAGCAATCCTGAGGGTGAAGCTCCGGTTGGGTTGAATATAAGGGTGTTCCAGTTTTTCTTTAACATTGATAACCCCATACCCGAGGTAAACACATCCCTTCTTCCCCCTGAGCCAGGCAGGGGTTGAAGTTGGGCTGGCAATGGCCAATTGCGTTGACCGAGACTCTATAGCAAAGCGAACGCATGATTGTTTTTTGGTGGAGCCAAACAGTTCTTCTTCTCGTGTTTTCAGGGCGGATAAGGTTCCCAATTCGGCATAGTGTAATGCCCGCCACCAGAACCGAATAACTCCCTTAATCGAAGGCGCTCGTATTTCAGCCTTTGTTTGCTTTGCGCCACTCATAAATAGAGGGGTATTCACATTAAATGTTGCCCTTACAGTATCCATTTTTTTTATTAGCTCCTATTCATGTGTATTGGCGGCGGGATCCATCACATATTTTCCCAGGCCGAAACTGGTCTTGCCGCCGACATGAATCCACTCACCCACGGCCAGGCAGGACAGGAACGGCTCTAAATCTCCCTCGTAGGTGACGGACCCCAGCAGGCCGCCGAATTTCATCCACTGTTTCTGGCGGCCGGAATACCGGGGTAAATCTTTCCAGTGTACGTCATCCCGGACAAGGTTGATGTGTTCCGCCAGATTCAGCAACTCTTGACGAAGTTCGGATTGCGCTATTTTGCCATCCCCGTAAAAGGTGGCCAGGGTATTGAGCCGTCCCAGCAATCGGGCAAAAAAGAGTTGAAAGGGCGGTGCCTGACGAATCAGGTGGCCATCTGCCTTGAGGCGCAGCCGGGTGGGAAAGTGCAGAGTGATCCGGTTGGTGGGAAGAGCCCTGGCGGCGGCAATATCATGGCCGGTAATACTTTGGTTTGGATTATCCTGTTGCATTGGATTTACGGGCAGGGCCGTTTCCATGGCTTCAATGGAAAATTTTCCCCGGTTATTGCCAAACCCCATTTCCCGGCCGAGATAATCAAGTGCGGCATGGCAGATGGAAAAATCGTGGATAGCGCTGCCCAGCAGGGTCAGTTCGCAGGTGAATTCGCGGCCGGGGAGATAGGTTTCGTCGCTGTCCAGCGGCGGCAGGAGAACAAAGGGTTTGGGCCGGGCACCGTCCTGCCCCGGTTCAAAGATATTTGTATAATAATAGGGAGATATTTTTTTCAGCGCATGGCCGAACCCGCCATGGAGGGCGGAGCCTTTATAGGAGGCGAGTTGAATACGGGTCTTGGTTTTGAGGCGGAAGAGATACTTGGCAACGGGCAGCAACTGGAGGGCACAGGAAAAGGGTTGGTCAACAGTGGTTGTCCGAGCAAGCATTTCACCCCCTTCCTGATTTAGAAACGATTCAATACATATAGTAAGCTCAAGCGGTTAATGTCAATGGAGAATGAGAATAAATTCCGCTGAAACAGCGCGTTGGTTCCCTGGAAAGTGCTGGGGCTCAAGCGGTTGCGTGAAAAACAGCTGTGTCGAATTTGGTTGTACCGGCATGGCTGGATCAGGATTTTCAGGTCACATCCACAACGATGACACCGCTGCACTGTTATGAAAATAGCCTGAGACGGCATAGCTTCGTGAGTTATTTTCGGAGAAACGTGCAAGTCCGGCTTTGGCGTGATATGCATCCGGGCGACTGCGACCGGCATGAGGGGAATTTTCGGGTTGACTCGAAAAATAATTAATATATAATCAGGTTGACCTGAAAATTCTTCCAAAGGTGGCGGGTGAAAAGGTATATTCAGTCTGCAGTTGTAGAGGATCTGCAGAAAAAGATGGTGTTTGTCGGTGGTCCAAGGCAGGTGGGGAAGACAACCGTGGCCCTGGATATTCTCGGCGGAGACGAGCGGCATCCTGCCTATTTTAACTGGGACTATGCCGATGACAAAAGAATACTTCTGGGAGGCGGTCTACCGCCGGATCAGCCCCTGGTGGTTCTGGACGAGATCCACAAGTACAAGCAGTGGCGAAATTTCATAAAGGGGCTGTATGATAAAAATAAATCGCAGACTTCCTTTTTAATTACCGGCTCTGCCCGCCTGGATTACTATCGCAAGGGGGGGGATTCCCTGCAGGGGCGGTATCATTATTATCGGCTCCATCCGTTGTCCGTCTATGAACTGAACCCGTCGCCTTCTCCTGCCGATCTTCAGACCTTGCTCGCCTTCGGTGGATTTCCGGAGCCATTTTTTTCTCAGTCGAAACGGGACTGGAAACGATGGCAGCGGGAGCGGATCTCCCGGGTTATCCACGAGGATCTTGTCTCTCTTGAGCAGGTAAAGGACGTGGGTCAGCTGGACCTGCTGGCTGTTTTGCTTCAGGACAGGGTGGCCTCCCTGTTGTCGATCAATGCATTACGTGAAGATTTGTCGGCATCGCATGAGGCGGTTGATCGCTGGGTGCGGATTCTTGAAAATTTGTATTATTGTTTTCGGATCAGACCGTTTGCTGCAAAAAAAATAAAGGCCTTGAAAAAAGATCGAAAACTCTACTTATGGGATTGGTCGTTATGTCAAGACCCGGGGGGCAGGTTTGAAAATCTTGTCGCTTCCAATCTGTTGAAATATTGTCATTTTCATGAGGATACCCGTGGCGATGCTATGGAGTTATGCTTTTTACGCGACACCCATAAACGTGAGGTTGATTTTGTGGTTCTTCGTGACGGCAAGCCGATTTTCGGGGTGGAATGCAAAACCGGGGGGGCACGGGGTATAAGCAAACATATCGCCTATTTTTCCAAACGTACGGAGATTCCGCATTTTTACCAGGTCCACATGGGGAACGACGACTATGAAATTTCCGACCTGCGAACAAGAGTGCTGCCCTTTACCCGGTTTGCCGCTGAGGTGTTACAGGTATAGGCGGGCATTCCCTGCGACATTTCAGACAATTGTACTAAGATCATTCTTGTGGGCGAGGATAGGCAGGAACAAAGCGGCCAGTTCTTCGAATTGTTTATCCAGCGGATCCTGACCGTGCAGGGCTATGGAGTAGGCAGGATCTTCTTCTTCGCCCCGGTAATAGCCGGAATACCAGGTTTTGCGGGCGGCGTTTATGGCAGCGGTTTCTGTTTTGGCTTTTGCCCGGGCATAGCTGGTTTTTGGGTAGAAGTGGAGCGGCTCGGACAGCCCCTGCTGATAGAAGCTGATAAGGGGAGCAAGTTCCGCTTCGGGATCATGCACCGGCCCAAATGAGACAATGGTGTCCGTGGCCACATGGGTGGAGTGCTGAGCGACATTTTCAGGCTGGACCATCTGCAGAATCAGGTGATGGATCCAGAGCTGGAGCAGGTCTTGAGCTTTGAGTTTTGTCGGCCGGTAGCTGACCCTGCCGGTATTAAAAAGTGACGTCAGCCAGCCGTTTATGTGGATGTCCGGTAAGTGGATATCGACCTCACAGGGGGCAACCGGGATCAGGGTGAGCGGAGTAAGCTTTTGGGCAAGAGAGGCTGCGGTCTCCAGCATCTCCTGATAGAGAATGTGGCCGAATTCTCCCCGGGGCAGGGCACCTGCTGCCTGCAGCCGGAGAAAGAGCGGAGCTGCATCTTCTTCAGCCTTCAGGGTTGTTACGATTTCCCGGCACAGCTGGTATTTCTGCAGGGAGTCGAGGCGGAATGTTTCACTCTCAGGCAACAGGTCGTCCTGTCGGCCCAGGCGCAGTCCCAATCGCTGTTGAAGGAAAAACCGAACCGGGTGATTCCAGAAGCGAACCAGATCCATGACATCCATCTGATCCCTGTTCCGGTCAAGCGGCGACAGCGGGGTGGTGAAAAAGGTATCTCCGCCGACGGGGGCACTTGCCGGCAGCCAGACATCTGCGTAGGACGCGGTTTTCGGATTGCCGTTAAAACAGCGTCTGCTGAACGGCTGCAGCGGATATTCGATCGTGAGGAGTTCGGCGGCGGTTCTTCCTTCCGTATCCGAGAGCCAGACCCGGTCGATATAATCGCGCAGTTCCGCCACCACCACCGATGGGGGCAACTGTGTGTTCTCCTGCTGGTCGCGTCCGACCCAGGAGATCGAGAGGTGGTTACGGGCCGAGAGCAGGGCCTCCAGAAAGAGGTAGCGGTCATCATCCCGGCGGCTGCGGTCACCGAGCCGAGGTTTTCGGGCGATCAGGTCAAAGGCGGGCGGGCGTTGGGAACGGGGATAATCCATATCGTTCATGCCCAGCAGCCAGAGTATTTTAAAGGGGACCGAGCGCATGGGCACCATATTACAGAAGGTGATCCGGCCGGAGAGAAAGGCCTGGCCGCCTGCAGGTTCCGCCAGCTGTTCACTGAAATATCTGCGGATAATGGAGAGGTTGATCGGGTCATTAAAGCCGGCCTTTGTGCAGCAGTCCGCAAAATGACTGATCGTTTCCCGCAGTAGAAGCAATCCTTCCTGGTCGGAGGGGCTGTCGCCGGAATCAAAGAAGTCCTCCACCATCTGCAGGAGAATCCGGCTCCAGGCTTCCGCTGTATTTTTTTTATGCAGACGGCCCTGCAGTTGCTGCAGTTTCCGGATACATTCGGCTAGCGATCCCAGCCAGGAAGAGGCATCACCCCCCATCGCGCTGCAGGGCATGATGTCCTGGAAGGGGGCGTCAAGGGGACCGGTGAGATAGCCGAGCAGTAATCGTTTGAGACCAAATTCCCAGGTATGGAAATCAGAATCATCCATACCCTGCCGCCTGCGCTGGTTTCGGTCCAGGCCCCAGCGGATTCCGGCTTCCTCAATTCCGGCCCGCAGGGCGGAGAAATCGTCTGCCGACAGGTCGAATTTACGCAGTATGGCGTGGTTTTCCAGCAGGGCCATCACTTCGGGAGCGGTGAACCTGCTGGAGGCAAGCTCCAGCAGGCCGAGGAAGGCGTCAATGACCGGCTGCCTGCCGCGGCGGGACTGGTCGGCAATGGACCAGGGAATGCGCTGCTCCTGAGGAGCGGAGCCGAAAACTCCGGCAACCAGGGGTGCGTACTGGTTGATATCCGGGGCCATGATCAGGATGTCGGCCGGTTTCAGGGCCGGGTCGGCGGCAAAGAGATCGAGCAGACGGTCGTGCAGGACCTGGATCTCACGCATGGGGCTGTGGCAGCAGTGAAAGCGGATGGAGGCGTCATCCTGGTCAAGGGGAATCGGTTCCTCCTGGCTGCGGTCCCGCAGGTCAAGGATGTCGGCCTGGATTATACTCAGGATCGATATGGGGTCCGGCGGTTCATAGAGATCAATCTCTACCGGATCCATCTCCATGAGCAGGCTGAAGAATTCTCGTCCCAGTCCTCCCATGGAGGCAAGCAGCGGGTTGCCGGAGGTAAAATAGTCGCTGATATCATCGAGGCCCTGGTTGCGCCAGGAGTGTCGTTTTATGGCCAGCAACCGCTGGGGCAGGATATCGTCCCAGACCTGACGACAGGGGCTGAGGTGGAAGATATGAACATCGGTCAGTGTACTGATCCGGGCAATCACATTGAGATAGGCCGGAGCCAGGGAGTTAATGCCGAAAAAACAGACCCTTTGCGGCAGAGTGTTGGTGTTCAGGGTGCCTGTCGCCTCAGCTTGGTTGAATCGCTGTAGAAGGGTGGCCCGGTGCATGGCATCGTCGGCGCTCAGATTTCGCCAGAGTACGGCCTGCCAGTGGTTTTCTTTTCCCGCCTCCCATTGCAGAAGCATGTCCGGGCGGTAGACCAGGTACTGATCAAAAAGGTTGGAGATCATCCCGGCCAGCTGGAACCGCCTGTCGCCGTCGCCGTCGTCTTCCAGGTAGAGCGCAATCTCCTGCATGGACGAATCGGCTTGCATCTCCTCGAGTCGGGCCATGATCCGCCAGAGGAGAATGCTCCGGTCAAAGGCGGACAGGTCCGGCAGCTCACCCAGGGTACGTCGAAAGATGTCCCAGATGAATGTCGCCGGCAGGGGAAAGTCCAGGTTGGCGGCAATGCCCGTTTGCTGGGCAATATGCTGCGACAGCCACCGAGCCATGCCCGGATTCTGGACCACGATAATCTCCTGGGTCAGGGGATCATCCAGCGGTGTAGTAAAAATCCGGCAGAGGGTGTCAAACAACACCTCAAGTCGGTTTGATTGATAGAGATACAAGAAAAGGCTTCTCCTGCAAGGGGAACCAAAAAGAGTCTACAATACCATCACGTCAGCTTATCAATTTTGAACAGGTCCTCCAACTCTTTTCCCGACTAAGCAGGATATTATGTTTTGGTAAAGGCATTCCGTTCTGCTATAGTTAACCAATATTAATAATTCCTGTTTCCTTTTCGGTAATAGCCGACATTGATGAAGCGTAACACTCTTTTCAGCGCCGTTCTGGTTTTTGTCACTGCCACCGTCCTGCTGGGCCTTTTTTACCTGCCCTATTGGTCTGTGCGTAAGAAAACTATTGCCGCCTTTGACAACGAACAGATGATTCTTGCTGATCAGGCGATCAAGGGAATCGAGTTGTTTTTTGACACCTATGCCAAGGCTCTGCGTTATTTTGCCGGCCAGGCCGCCATTATCCGGCTTGACGATAGTGGCCGGATTCTGATGGATGATTTCCTCTCCATCCATGCCTCTGAACTTTCTGCAATTTCCAGGGTTGATGCAGCCGGCCGAATTCTGTATACCACCGCGCCCGGGGAGGGCATCACCGGAAAAGACATCTCCGAGCAGCTCTATAGTCAACGGGTTCTGGAGACGCACCGGCCGATTATCAGTGATGTGTTTACCACCGTTCAGGGCAATGGTTTCATTGTCTTTGCCTACCCGATTTTTGACGCTATGGAGTATGTCGGCAGCATTAATTTTTTGATCCCATTTGCCTATATTGCCGATAAATATCTCGAGCCGATCCGGGTGGCCGACCGCGGCTTTGTCATGATGCTCAGCAGCAGCGGTATGGGCCTGTATGGTCCTATGAAGCAACATCTGGGGCATAGGGTTGCCGAGTGTTTCAAAGAAGAGCCGGAAATGCTGCGGTTGAGCGAAAATATGATGAACCGGAAACAGGGCAGCATGACCATTAAGGCCGTTCTGCCCATAGATGGCGACAGCCCACCGGTAACCCGTTATGCGGTCTATGCTCCGGTGAATCTGCCTGGGAATAATTTCTGGTCGCTGGTTGTTATCAGCCCGGAAAACGATGTGCTGGCGGCTATGCGTGGATTTCGAAATCAGTGGTTCATGGTTACGGCCGTAGCCATCTGTGCAGTTCTGCTGCTCAGCTACCTGTTGACCAGAACCCTGGCCCGGAACCGGGAAGAAAAGAATCGCCGGGCGGTGGAAGAACAGCTGGTTCGTCTGTTGGATTTTACGCCCATGGGAATCATCGTCTACTATAAAAATGACGGCAAGGTCGCCTATGTCAACAAGGAAGGGCTTAAGATTCTTGATGAAGTCGAGGAGGATATCTTAGGGACAACCGTATTTGATTTTGTCCATTCCGACTCTCGAGAGTTTGTTGCCACCCGTCTCACCAGTCTGGTTGTGGAGCAAAGTAATGAGGCCGCAACCATTAAACTGATCACACCCGGCGGGGCGGTCAAAGACGTGGAGATCAGTTCCGCCCTTTTTATATTCAGCGGTCAGGCCAGCTTTATCTCCGTATTTCGTGATGTAACCGAGGAGCTCAAGCAGGAAGCGACTCAAAGGCGGCTGGTGACGGCCATTGAACAGGTCAATGAGTCAGTGGTTATCACCGATCAGACCGGGTTGATTGAATATGTCAATCCCGCCTTCACGGAGACCTCAGGCTATCGTAAGGAAGAGGTCCTGGGCCGGAACCCGAGCCTGCTCAGCAGCGGGAAACAGGACAGGCGGTTTTATCGAAAGCTCTGGGAGACCATCACCCACGGCAGGGTCTGGCAGGGGCGAATTGTTAACCGCCGCAAGGATGGTGAACTGTTCACCGAGATGGCGACTATCTCGCCGGTACGTGACGCCACCGGTAAGATTACCCATTATGTGGCGGTCAAACGTGATGTCAGCCATGAAGTGGACCTTGAAAAGAAACTGCGCCAGGCTCAGAAGATGGAGGCCATCGGTACTCTGGCCGGTGGTATTGCCCACGACTTTAATAATATCCTGGGTGCAATACTTGGTTTTGCGGACATGGCCCTGCTTCAGAGTGATCCCGACTCTCCGGCTCATGAGTCGCTTATGCATATCCGAAAGGGGGGTAAGCGGGCAGCTGATCTGGTCCAGCAGATTCTGACATTTTCCAGGCAGTCGAGTACGGAGAAAAAACAGATTGCCGCGACGCCTCTTATTCAGGAAAGTTTGCAGCTCCTTCGGGCTTCGCTGCCATCCACCATAACCATCCATCAGGATCTGCAGGCAAAAGACGCATTGGTGCTGGCCGATGCCACCCAGTTGCAGCAGATTGTCCTAAACCTCTGTACCAATGCCTTTCAGGCCATGCGTGAGCATGGCGGTGAGTTGACGCTCCGGCTGGAAGAGCTGGATTTCAAAGAGTGTGGTAAGACGCTGCAGCTGAAAACCGATACGTGTATCCGGCTGACGGTTGCCGATACCGGTACCGGTATTGACCCTGCCGTCCTGGAACGTATTTTTGATCCGTTTTTCACCACCAAAGAACCGGGCGAGGGGACGGGCATGGGACTGAGTGTCGTTCACGGGATTATCCGTGACATCGGCGGTGAGATCAGTGTGGATTCCGTACCCGGCAGTGGAGCGACGTTCACCGTTTTGCTGCCCTCTACAGATCCGGTTGAACAAGAAGATGAGGGGGCAAATTCACCTCTGCCCATGGGAACGGAGCATATTCTGGTTGTGGATGATGAAGAGGATATCTTAACGACTTCGCGTATGATGCTGGCCCATTTAGGGTACACCGTCAGCGTCAGCAAAGATCCCGCAGCCATGCTTGAGCAGATAAAAAAAGGAACCTTTGCATGCGACCTGGTGGTCACCGATCAGACCATGCCGCATCTCACCGGACTCGAACTTACCCAGGAACTGCACCGACTGCAGCCGAATCTTCCGGTCATCCTCTGTACGGGCTACTCCGACAGGGTCAACGAAGAGAGCGTCAAAAACGTCGGCGGGGTCGGGCTGTTGATGAAACCTGCCGATCTGCGTGATCTTGCCCTTATGATTCGTGAAGCACTGGATTCAAGAGGCCGGGTTCTCGGTTCCGGGTCTTAAGTTCAGAGTTCTGGTACAGTTATTGGTTTATTTGATATAGCCCCAGGTTTTCAACCGGTTGTAGGCATACCGGGCATTATTTCCGCGTCGTACCTGCTGCAGGTATCGGTGATATTCCCTGGCGGATTGGTTTTGACGCTGCATGCCTTCAAGGCATCGTCCCTTGAAAAAGGTGATCTCCGGATTGCCGGGCAGGATTATGTCATAACGGTTGAACTGTTCATAGGCCGGGCGGTATTTTGTATCGATGAAATCAGCCATGGCTGTGACCAGGTGCCCCTGGGCCTCTTCCGGGTAGACCTGGGTCGATCTGAGCGCCAGTTGTCTGGCCTGGCTGGTGTTTTTCATGGCCAGCTGACTTTTGGCCCGCATGACCAGGGCGGTGTAGTCGTTGGGTGCTATTTGCAGGGCACGGTTGAGCAGGCCATCCGCTTTTTCATATTGTTTTTTAGCCAGCGCAGTGTTGGCCTGCTGGATGGCTGTAATTGCCGGTTTTATCTTTCGCAGGTTTGCGGTCCGGTCCATGTACCGTTACCGGTTTTCCGCTCCGGAGAGAAAACGGGCATAGGTGGATCGTGCCTGCTGTCTGGCAAATTGCAGCCGTTCTCTGCTCATGGGATGGGTGGCAAACATCAGCTCAATTGCCCCGGGCCGCTTGCGGCCGTTCTTCTGCAGGATCTCCATCAGGCCTACCATGCCTTTCGGGCTGTAGCCCGCTCTTGTCATATATTCCATGCCGAGAGCATCGGCTTCCCGTTCGTTGTCCCTGCTGTAATGGGCCAGCAGGGCCCCGGCGGATAATCCACCCAGGCTCTGAACCAGATTGGCGGCACTGCCATATCCGGCGGCACCGGTTGCAACCGTGGCCCCGGCAATCAGGAGATTGGCCAGCATGCCCTTGGTGGACTGCTCGGCGGTATGACGGGCATTGACATGGCCGATTTCATGGCTGAGCAGGGCGGCCAGTTCGGCTTCGCTTTCCAGTTCAACCAGAATGCCGCGGGTGGCGGCAATGGATCCGCCGGGAAAGGCATAGGCATTGATATAGGCCGCGTTAACTGCCCTGAACGAGTAGGGCACCTGCGGGCGGTGGGAACGTTTGCTCAGTTTAAGGCCCACTCGGTTGATATAGCTGTTGAGCCGCTGATCCTGGACCTGACCGTAATCGGTGGAAAACTGGTAGGGAGACTGTTTCCGGTCCAAGGCGATTTCGTCGTCCTCCGAGAGCAGAATAAACTCTTTTTTTCCAGTGACCGGATCAACTGCGCAGCCGCTCAGAAGCGACTGTCCGACAAGTGAACCCGCCCCGATGCCGAGCATCTGCAGGACTTGACGGCGGTTCAACATGGTATGATTGTTCAGGATGTTCATTGCCCTTGCCCATCCTCCCATTGCACGGCAGTCAACAGCTCAAAGACCGCCCGATAGAGACGTGGTTCGCCGGAAGCCCGTGATCCTGCAACGTTCAGGGTCTCAATTCGGTACTCGTCCAGCCATTTTTTTATGGTTGTAACCGCCATGGGCTGATCCATCAGGGTCAGATCCAGGTGCAGGCAGGGGCGATCATAGCGGATGGCAAGGGCTTCGGTCAGGGCGGAACCTCCGCTTAAGGGGCCAAAGGAAACGATCAGGGTGCCGTCGCTCTCCTTGATGTTTTTTTGGGTCCGGTCACGATATTTTGCAGAGTGTAACTCCTTGAGCCTGTACGTCTGCGGCAGCGGACCGGCTTCTGTTTTGCGGCCCCGGGGCAACCAGCCGCCATAGGGGAGCCCAAGGTGGATAGCGGCATCAAGGGCCGCCTGGTCGGCCCCGGTCTGGCCGCCGGAAATTATTTTCATCGTCTATTTCTCACTTCCGGGCCAACGTCCTTTGTTGAGTTATCTGATTGTACATGGCAAAACTCGCAGATCAGGAAACTTCGTCAGGGGGCGATATCAATAAATCTTTTTTTCGGGGCCGAACAGATCGGGCAGGACTCGGGCGGGGTGTCCGGAGAGACAAAACCGCAAAACTCGCAGACATGGTAGCAGCGGACTTCAGGGTCGTCGGCAAGCCGCTGTATCAGGTTGCGATTCATCCGTTCTATTCCTGCCGAATGTCTGCAGCCTGTGGCTATGCTCCTGTTGTCCAGGGCCAGTGCTTCCTGATGCAGTGCATCAAATGTCTCGATAAAGGTCGGCAGTTCCTCATCACTAGCTGTTTTTGTATTCTTTTTGGTTTCGCTGAGGTGGCCCCGTGACTGCATAAGAAAACGCCGGGCCTGACGGATGTGGGACTCGGCCAGGGCTTGAAAGAAAACAGCCATCTCCGGCCGTTTATCTTTATCCGCCCGCAGGGCGTACATGGTGCTGCGGCTGGCCTGCCGGTACAGGCGGGCGATGAGCAGAAGGATTTTTTCTTCCATGATCTTTTTTAGTTAGTTACCTGTTGTTGGGTTCCGGCGTAGGGCTTCGGCGATCCTGCGGCCCATGGTTTCCATATTGTCGATGTAGTCTTTGGCCAGAGGGTCAAGCGGGATCAGCGTTGCCCCTATTGCCGATGCAATGGCCTGGGCTGTTTTTCTGGAGAACTGCGGCTGGATGAAGATAAAGCGCACCTGGTCACGGCTTGCCTGCTCAATGATGCGTGCCAGATACCGGGCACCGGGAGTCTTTCCGCCGGGAGCAATGGGCCTCTGTACCAGGTTGTAGGCCCGGCAGAAGTAGGCGTAGGCCGGGTGGAAGACGTAGATTGTCTGCCCGGCAAGCGGTTGCAGAATACGACGCAGCTGCTGATCGAGTTGATTGAGTTTTGTCCGAAATTGTCTGCAGTTGGTTCGGTATATTTCCGCCCCTTCAGGATCAAGGCGAATGAGTGCGTCACGAATGGACAGGGCCATCTGTTTGACCAGGCCCGGATCGAGCCAGATATGCGGATCCGGTGCGCCTGTTGCACCCGTTTTCTCAGCAATGAGTTCAATTCCGGTGCGGAGGTCGATTACCTTCAGTTCTGGTATATTGTGTTGCAGTTTTGAAAGCAGGCTGTTCTCAAAGGGAACACCGATGCGAAAGTAGAGGTCGGCTTCGGCAAGAGCCGCCATCTGTTTAGGGGTCGGGGTATAGGTTGCCGGACTCTGTCCCGGGAGAACCATGGGCAGAACACGGCTCCGGTTTCCGGCAATTTCCCCGACAAAATCGACCATCGGCAGGATAGAGACAAAGACCGTCAGCGGTTTTTTTTGGTCGGCAGGTGCACAGAACCCATGGCCGGGCAGCAGGGGGGGGAGCAGGAAACTAAGGAATATGATAGTGAAAATTCGTATAAGCATGGCGATTGGAAGTGAATGGATAAAAGTATTTTCCCGTTCCAGAAGATACCGTATCAGATGTTTTGCTTCAAGTCGAATTGTCAACCGGCAGCCGAATCATTCGTTCCCGTTGAAATTGTTTCTGGGAAGAGGGGTCGTGTGGGCACATATAATGCATGAAAAAGCAGAGGATGGGTTGACAGGATGGTGATGATCAGGTAACTCTCACAGAGTCTGCAAAACAGCAGGTAAAGAAACTATGTTGAGGTGACCAAACAGTATCATGTGCAGGGAGAAATTGAACATTTTCATGAATCGCCGTCAATTTTTATCAACCGCTACGCTGACTGTAGCCGCTCTGGCTCTCAACCCACCGAAACTGAGTTGGGCGACGACCGGTTGCCGTTCCCTTGCTTTCCATCATACCCATACCGGGGAAAAACTCGATATTACCTACAGTCGGTCCGGTCTCTATAACCCGGGCGCTCTGGAGGAAATTAATTATTTTCTGAGGGATTTTCGAACCGGCGATGTACACCCGATTGATCCCAGGCTCCTTGACCTCCTCTGCTCCGTCAAACAGGAATTCGGCGGCGGAACCTTTGAGGTCATTTCCGGGTATCGTTCTCCAAAGACCAATAAGCAGCTGCAGCAGAAGAGTTCCGGGGTGGCAAAACACAGTCTGCACATGGTTGGTAAGGCCATTGATATCCGATTGACCGGGGTAAAAACAAAAAAACTTCAGCAATGCGCGCTGGGAATGAAGCGCGGCGGAGTCGGTTTCTACGCCAAGTCCGATTTCGTCCATCTGGACACCGGCCGGGTACGGTTCTGGTAAACCCCTTCTCGGCGGGCCGGTTGGCCATAAAAAGTGCGGAACCCTTAGAGGCTTTGCAAAAATAGCTGTAACATCCTGTTTGCCTTTTTGCCCATTTCCTGTGTTGCGTAAAGAGTTACATAATCTGGCTATGCGCCCCTTTGCACGCCTTGGAAATGAACAAAAAATCGGCGCACTATTGTTAGTTATTTCCTTACAATCCCGTAGCAGCCCTCCTCCATTTCACTTTACATCCGTATGTCCACCCTTGGCTTGGCTGATTTTTCTGTTTCTATTTTGGTGATGCATATAAGCAGTCGATCCTTATCTATTCCATAGTTCCGGATCAGGTATTCCTTGATATTATTGGCTCGTTCCTGGCCCAGGGCCATCAGCTTTTCTCGGGCTTTATCACTCAGTTCAGGTCCCTTTTTATCAAGCTTTTCTTTCGCCGATTCGGAGATAAACTCCCAGGCCGATGATTTCGGGCAGAGCTGAAAATCTTCCGTCGGTTTATCCTGAAGGATCTTTGCCAGTCGGTCGGCATAGTCTTTGAGTCCCTCCGGCACCTCACTCACTCCCGGGGGAAAGTCAACCGGCGGCAGCCGGATTTCCAGCATTTTTTCACCGACTTTCATACCGACCCAGGCCAGGGCCCCGTATGGCCCGAGGGTGTACATGAGATAACCGGAGGCGGCCGGTACTATCGCCTTGCTCAGGGCGGTAATCATGATATCCGAGATCCCGACATTCAGCTGGTCAAGCGAGCCCTGTAAAGGGACATCCAGGGTGATATTACCGTTGCTGTCCCGCAGCACGGAAAGGGCGGAATCAAGCGGAATGGGCAACTGGTTGTCGAGTTTTGCGGCAAGTTCTTTGGAGATAGTGCTGGTCTCCAGCTTTTTGAGCACCACTTCGTTGCTCATATCGAGCTTATTATCTTTGAGTTTCACCTTACTCTTTAATTTGAGCTGGCCGCTTGCCAGGGCAACACCAACCGATTGAACGGTATAGGAGGAAAGATCGGCCAGCGGGTAATTTTTAAGTTTTAGTTTCATGTTGACCGCCGGGGGGGCGGCAAATGGTGCAACCGTACCGCTGAGCTCAAGAGGCGCTCGTTTATCCACTGAGCCGATCATCTTCACCGAGGCCGGTTCAGATGGGTTGCCGGAATCAATATTTTTGATCTGCAGGGTTGTGATCGCCAGATCGCTGATAAAGGGAACCGCAAGGGTATGGTCTTCAAAATGAAGGCCGCTTTCTCCACGCAGAGTAATCTGGTTCAGGCGAATATTCGTTCCCGGTGAGGCTTCGGCGTTCTTCGGTTTTTCCTCGTTTTTTCCTGCTGTGCGCATGGCGGCAAGCTCTTTGCTCAGGACAAGGTTGCCGTCCTTATCCCGGATAAGGGTGCAGAACAGGTCTGCAAAGGAGAGGGACTCTCCGGTCATGCCCTTTTCCGGACTCCAGCCGAGTTTTGACAACCGGGCCCCGGCAATACTGCAGATGTTGTCCTTTTTCTTTGCCGATTCTCCGAGAAAAAAGAGTTCGTCGAAGTTCACCCGGTCAACCGTAATCCGTTGGTCAAGCCCGGCCTGTATGTTCCGTATCTGCAAGCTCTCAAGCCCGGCCAGATTTTTCTTGTTTTTTGTCGCGACCACGACCGGTGACCGGGCCGAGAGTTCGCGGGTCTTAAAGGTGGCAAGGTCATCCGTTTGGATGTCGGTCATGGCGATGGATGGGATCGTGATCTTTAAGGGCATGTTTCCCTGAATATTTATTTCAAGCCCATCAGCCAGGGCCTGTTTGATGGAGATTTTTTCTCCGCCCGGGGCCTCAATGGTGTCAATGACGAACTGCTCCAGGGTGAGCAGCGGGACATCAGAGGTGTTGTTCACTATGGTAAAACCATTGGACTCGAAAGAGGCTGTGCCCTGGACCGCGGTCTTCCGGCCGAGGTCAATCGATCCCTTTGTCGTAAGGGTAAGGGATTTCTGGGCAAAGGATATTGCCGGTTCTTTTAATTGAGCCGCAAGCTCCGTGGTATTCAGGCTGCCGTCCAGGATGAGTTGCACGTCGTTGTCGGCGTTTAGAGAAAAGGCACTCTTGCCCTGCCAGTCAATGGTCGCACCGGAGCTGCTCACCGCCTCCATCTGCAGATCCGTTTCCTCAAGGCTAAGGCTGCCGTCATAGTTGACCGAGATTTTCGATGCCAGCTTGACCTTGCCTTTTCCCTCGGCAGTCAGTGCTCCCTGTTTGTATTCCATGAAATCCCTGCGCTGAACAGCCAGGTTTGTACCTTTCAGCCTGCCGTTGGTTTCCACGATGGAGGGGGCTTTGTCGGTTAATCCGAGCAGGTATGATACTGCTCCGTTCCAGGACAGCGACGAACCGTTCACTGCAAGTTCAATTGTTTCATCGCGGTCGGCAAAGGACGGATTTGCGGCAGCCAGTTCACCCTGTGCCCGGACGGACAGCTCTTTCTCCGTGGTGCCGGAGTTAAACTTTATGCACTCCCCATTGCCCTGCCAGCTGACATCGGCAGCCTCAGCCTGCAGGGGCGGCATGGAAAAGGTTGTGTGTTTGAGAGTGAACCCGGCACAGGTGTCCACCGTGACCTCATCGTTAATCAAGACCTGCACCCTGCCGTCAATGGCCACCGCCGGTTCTCTGATCTTGATGACCGGATCCGGGATATCGACGGCGATGTCTTTGCCGGTCAGGCTGCCGTCTACATCAATGAGAATTCCTTTTTCTTCGGTGAGCTCAAAATGAATCGGTCCTTTTTCCCAGCGCACAGGTGCCCCCTGAACGGAAAAAGAATTCCCGCCGATATGTCCTCGCTCAAGGCCGATCATGCCGTTATAGTCTACGGATAGATCACCACTGTCCGAATACTTGAACATTGCTGTTCCGTCTATCGAGGCGCGGCCGGTAAAGGGGGCCAGATAGGATTTGAGAAAGTTTGCCAGATTGTCGAGCTCAAAACCGTCAACCTGAATTCTGCCCCCGACCATGAAGTCGGGTTCAACCAGGAGCGTGTTGAGGTTGAGCTTGATAGGAGTGCCGTTGACCGAACCGCTGAGTGAAAAGGTGCCTGATTTATCCCCTGGGGCGGTGGTGAATTTAACCAAAGAGGCCTCGTCCACCTGCAGAGTCATGTCCAGGTCGGGCATCTTAAAATGGATCCTGCAGTTGGACATGGTTACGGCTTTAGCCTGGGCGATCCAGGGGTTCGCCTGATTTTCAGGTTGAGTCGGGGTGGTGTCGGTCGGAGCGTCGGTGGTATAAGAACCAAAACGCATCCTGCCGTCTTGGTAGAGTTCAATTTCAAGGGTAACGCCATCCAGAACAGCCTTTTCAATTACGGCATGTTTTTTAAACAGGGACATTATGCCGACATCAAAATAAATGTCCTGGTTGGAGAGAACGGTCCTTCCACCCAGGGTAACGTCGACGCCTCCCAGAGATATCCGGCCGGTAAAGAGATTGATCCGGAGTTTGTCTATGACTGCTGTGTCCGCCCCATTTTCAATCACTTGCTTTATTATATAATATTTGGTTGTTACCGGAAGGAGGAGCAGGGCAATGCCGAGAAAGAGCGCTGTTCCGGCTGCGGTCAGGGTCCATTTATTTTTAAGGATTTTTTTTTGGTTGGTTGTGAGCTTCATTGTTTGTCGTAGGAAATAAGGCGTTTTTTTTTGTAAGAGTTCACCCGCACCCCACGGAGTCTACGCCCGGAGTCTAGGCTTACCTACCTCTTCGTCCGATCAGGCCTCCTTACATAGACGGGCTATAGTTTGTCGGCCTGCTTGAACGAATATAGAGCACCGAAGTCTGCGCGTATCTGGTAAACTTTTACAGTACCAGAATATAGCCGGCTTCGTATACCCAGGTGAACTATTACTTATTTTTTTGGGGGAAGCATTCTGTTTAAAATCAGAAATCCACCTATTCCAGCCAGAATCGAGGCGATAAAGATGGCGATCTTGGCATCGGCAATCATGGCGTCATCGAAAAAGGCAAGCTCGCTGATAAAAAGGGACATGGTAAAGCCGATCCCGCCGAGCAGGGAAACGCCCCAGATCTGTCCCCAGTTTACTCCGGTCGGGAGTTCGCTCCAGCCGCTCTTGATCACCAGGAGGCTGAAACCCAATATACCGATCTGTTTGCCGACCAGCAATCCGGCGATGATACCGAGGCTGACCGAGCTGGGAAATGCAGCTATGGTATTGTTGTCGATGATGACTCCGGCTGCAAACAGGGCAAAGAGCGGCAGGATGAGAAAAGCCTGGATCGGATGCAGATGTTCTTCAAGATGGATTCCGATCGGGATCATTTTTCTTGAGGCCATGTAAATCTGCTCGATGGCCTGGCGTTGCTGCCGGTCGGTGACCACGGACTGGCGGGTGACCTTGCTTCCCATCAGCCAGGATTTATGTTGTTTTAGAATATTGAAGAATTTTTTTGGTTCAATGGTTGCCTTGACCGGAATGACCATGGCCAGGAGGACGCCGGCAATAGTTGCATGGATTCCCGAGAGAAACACCCCGAGCCAGACTCCGAAAATAAGGAGAAATGTACAGACCGGCCGCCGGATATGGTTTCTGACCACTAAGGAGAGCAGAGTAAGGAGAACAGCAGAGACAATAAGTGGAGGTATATTGATTTGATCGGTATAGAAGAGCGCTATAACCAGCACGGCCATGAGATCATCAACGATGGCAAGTGCGGTTAGAAAGACCTTGAGGCCGATCGGAACCCGTTTGCCGAACAGGGCAAGCAACCCGAGGGCAAAGGCAATGTCCGTGGCCATGGGGACGCCCCAGCCGCTGGCTGCCGCCCCTCCCGGGTTGAACGAGAAGTAAATCAGGGCCGGTACTGCCGCGCCGCCGAATGCCGCCATGACCGGCAGTATGGCCTTTTTGAGCGATGAGAGCTCGCCGATCAGTATCTCCCGTTTGATTTCCAGGCCGACCACAAAGAAAAAGATGGCCATCAGCCCGTCTTTAACCCAATAATCAAGGGAGAGGTGATACTGTTTACCGTTAAAGTAGGTTCCGATATCCAGGTGGCTGAGTTTTTGATAGAGATCCGCCCAGGGTGAGTTCGCCCAGATGACGGCAGTCAGGGTTGCGAGGATAAGGACGATGGAGCTTGAACTCTGCGAGTGGAGAAAGCGCTCAAACAGGTTTTTAGATGGTGTTCTCTTCATAGTTTGATTTGATCCTTTCTGCCGTTGCGCGGGAGGTCATCACGAGAAAAAAAATCTGTTCAGTATGGATTCTTATTCACTATACTGTGTGGACTGTTCCACTGCAACATGGTTTCAACGGTTTCGATATACCCTGCAGTGAAAAAGCAGAAGATTGCAGAGAGGCTTGCGTCCATGAGTGGCGGTTGCCGGTGTTCAGCGTGTCGACAGCTATACCTGCTTAAACTTTATAAGGTGTAAAGCTCTTTAAATCAACCGGTTATTGTTGGCGAGTTTCTTCTTTGATCAGCTGCACCAGCAGGCTGCCGGATGCAATCAGGCCGCCGGTCAACAGTATTGCGGTTGCAAATTGACCGTTGTCCGCCATCCTGGTGATAAATGCCGGTATAACCCCGCCGCCGAGAACAAAAGAGAGGGGAACCGTGAACGAGATGATAACACTTCTGGTTTCCACAGGACCGATATGAGAGAGGAGCGCAAAGGCGGCCGGAAAGAAACAGACCGCAATAAGCGGCTGCAGAACGACATAGAATTTGAGCAATTCCTGTCCCTGTCCCAGGAGGATGGTTGCCGTGCCGGTACAGAGTAAAACCAGGGTGATGGTCCGTCGATTACCAAAACGATCGGCCAGAAATCCACCGGCAAGGGCGGTGGCAAGGGTCGGAAGCCGTGAGGTGCCGACCAGGAGATTGGCCGCCTGTTCACTGAAATTGTGTTCGCTGACCAGAAAGGTCGGCAGGATTGAATAGATGCCCAGGGTTCCGGTTATGCCCAGTGAAAAAAGGATAATCATGAGCCAGAACTCCCGTTTTCCGATGAGCTTGCGGCAGAGGCTCAGGTCCGGCGGGGCGGGTTTTTCTTTAAGGCTGCACCCGAAAACACCGTACAGGACGGCCGCCAGAAACACAAAAAAAGTAAGAATCTGCACTGTCTGCTGCCAGGACATATGGGGCAGCAGGAGGGCGACATACAGCGGAGCCATCAGGAAGGCCAGATTGGGGGCCAGTTCGTGGACGCCGAATGCCCTGCCCCATTGGCGGTGCTTAAACAGGGTGGATATGGTTGTGATCGCCGATGGCAGGTAAAGCCCTGCAGACAGGCCCAGGAGAAAAAAGGAGAGCCTGATAATCGACAGGGACGTAACCATGGAGAGGAGGGCCAGGGCGAAACCTGTTCCGGCCATGGAGAGGACAATGGATTGTTTATGGCCGATACGGGCGGAGACAAAACCTGATCCGGACAGGGAAAGAAAATAGCCGCAGCTTATAATAAAAAAGAACAGACCTGCCTGGCCGTGGGAGAGGCTCAGGTTCTGTTCAAGTTCCGGCAGCAGCGGAGCAAAAAAAATGCGGGAAAAGAAATTAAGAGAAAAAATTCCGCTTAAGAGCAGCAGGGAGAAGAGCGGTGAGCCCGGCCGGAGCATCACGTTGCAACAGGAAAGCCAGCCGCTTGAGCCTGCGGGTTCGTTGCTCCGGGCACGAGCTTAGGGTGTTGCATCCGGATCCGGTTTATGTTCCGGAGCTGTTTCCTCATCAGATTCGATCTCGTTGTGTTCTGCAGGGGAAATTTCCGGTGTCGGCCTGTTCTGCTGTTCCCGAACAGCCTTAGGAATCTTGGATTCCGGGAGGACAAAGTCGCGAATTTTTTCAACTTCAGCGCTCAGCCCTTCTTCAGCCTGACATACAGGGCAGTCCCGAACATGACGATCTACAAATTCCATCATGCGTGCCGGAGCCATGGTCTCCTGTTGAATTCGAGTGTACCAGTCCTTAGCCAGTCGTATCAGTTGCTTGCATTCCATACTAAAAAGAAGGTCTACTTTTCATTCCCGGTAAGACCCGGGTATTGAAAAAATGATGATTGTGAATCTGAAAATACATTGTCGGTGTCGTAGATAGCGAGTACGCGAGACTTCGAAAAGCCACGAAACCGACGGCGAAAAGGTCGTATCGTCTTGTAATTTCATGCTGTGCAAATGTCGGTTTTGACTTTTTTCGAGTCCATCAAACATTGATTATAATAAAAAGTTGTTTTTCAGGTCAATAGTTATTACATGACGTCATGCGGAAGTGGAAAGGGCACTGGTGGCTCTCCCGGACTTCAAATCCGGTGTAACGGGTGAGTAACCCGTTAGGTGGGTTCGATTCCCATGCACTTCCGCCAGTTCTTTTTTTTCCCTACGCGACCTCTGCTTTGGTGTCTTTTTTCAGCAGGGGATGGCCCATCTCTTCTCTCTGCTGCACATACGCCCCGGCGACCGCCCGGGCAATCTGACGAATTCGACCGATATACCGAGTACGCTCGGCCACGGAAATCGCTTTGCGGGCATCAAGCAGGTTAAAGCTGTGTGAGCACTTGAGACAGTAATCATAGGCGGGCAGGATAAGTCCTTTACCCACCAGCTTGTGTGCTTCCCGTTCATAGTTGTCAAAGGCGGTGACCAGATCGTCGACATTGGCCTCTTCAAAGTTGAAGGCGGAGAACTCACGTTCCGCCTGCTGGAATATCTGTCCATAGGTGATCTGCTCATTCCAGCGGATGTCGTAGACCGAGTCCACCTTCTGCAGATACATGGCGATCCGTTCCAGGCCATAGGTGACTTCAACGGTGATCGGTTTGAGATCTATGGAACCCGCCTGCTGAAAATACGTAAACTGGGTGATTTCCATACCATCCAGCCAGACCTCCCAGCCCAGACCCCAGGCTCCGAGAGTCGGGGATTCCCAGTCGTCTTCGACAAAACGGATATCGTGTTCCAGCAGGTTGAGACCGAATTGCCGCAGACTTTCAAGGTACATGTCCTGGATCTCTTTCGGGGAGGGCTTGAGGACGACCTGATATTGATAGTAATGCTGCAGCCGGTTGGGATTTTCCCCGTAACGGCCATCAGTCGGACGTCGGGATGGCTGGACATAGGCGGCCTTCCACGGTTCAGGCCCCAGGGAACGAAGCAGGGTGGCCGGATGGAAGGTGCCGGCCCCGACTTCCATGTCATAGGGCTGCAGGACGGTGCATCCCTGTGATCCCCAGTAGCTGTTGAGGGCGGCAATTATATCTTGAAAATACATGATAAAAGAGTTTTCCGTGTTGATAGTTTGTAAATGATGACTACAATAACATGCCAGTATACCATAGCAAGGAACGAGGGTAAATACATTTTCATAACCTGCGAAGAGGAGTGTTGGAAATGATAGTGCTGCCGCCGGTGGAGAGACTGCGAAAAATCTTTGCCGACACCAAAAATATTGCTGTAGTCGGTCTGTCGCCCAAGGAAAATCGGCCCAGCAACCAGGTTGCCCGCTATCTACTGGAAGCCGGGTATACGATTATTCCCGTCAATCCCGGCCAGAAACAAATACTTGGCCGGAAATGTTACCCGGATCTGCTTGCCATTGAAGGACCGGTTGATGTGGTGGATATTTTTCGTCGTGCCGATCAGGTTGAGCCCATCGTCCGCGATGCCGTTCCCATTGGTGCACGGGTGATCTGGATGCAGCAGGGCATTGTCAACGAGCAGGCGGCTGCCTTGGCCGAAAACGCCGGTTTGACGGTCATCATGGATCGCTGCCTCAAGGTGGACCATATGCAGTTTGCAGGTGCCGGAAGGCTGAAACTAAAACCCTGAACCAGAAACCCGGAACCAGAAACCCGGAACTCAAGCTCCATGGAACCAAAACATATTCGCATCCGCGGTGCCCGGATGCATAATCTGAAAAATATATCCGTTGACCTGCCGCGTAATAAACTGGTGGTCTTTACCGGATTGTCGGGTTCTGGCAAGTCAACCCTGGCCTTTGATACCCTGTATGCCGAAGGGCAGCGGCGCTACGTAGAATCGCTTTCCACTTATGCCCGGCAATTCTTAGGTCAGATGGATAAGCCGGATGTTGACCTGCTTGAGGGGCTGTCTCCGGCGGTTTCCATTGAACAGAAGACCACCAGTAAAAATCCCCGTTCCACCGTGGGTACGGTAACGGAGATTTACGATCATCTGCGCCTGCTTTTTGCCCGAGCTGGTCAGCCCCACTGTCCCAAATGCGGCGACCCCATTCGCTCTCAGTCGATTGAGGATATGGTCACGACCCTGCTTGCCCGTCCCGAAGGCGAGAAGCTCATCCTGCTGGCACCACTGGTCACCGGCAAAAAAGGACAACATGAGCAGGTTTTGCAGCGGTTGCGTAAAGAGGGATATGTCCGTGTTCGGATAGACGGCAAGATCGTTCCTCTGGCAGAGACGATTGCGCTGGAGAAAAATAAACACCATACCATTGAGGTGGTGGTTGACCGGCTGGTCGTTAAACCGGGCCTGCGGCGGCGGCTTGATGAGTCCGTAACCACGGCCGTGGGACTGAGTGAAGGAACCATGCTGGCTTTTTTGCCAGCAACCGGTGAAGATATTCTGTTCAGCGAATCCGCGGCCTGTCATCGCTGCAGTATTTCGGTGCCGAATCTTTCGACCCAGTTGTTTTCTTTCAACAATCCTCAGGGTGCCTGTTCCGTCTGCAGCGGGCTGGGCGCCAATCAGTTTGTCGATGAACGGCTGGTTGTTCCCGATGATGAACTCAGCCTGCATCAGGGTGTTATTGCTCCCTGGAACAGGCGAAAACTTGCCACCTATTCCAGTCAGTGGCAGGAGGCCCTTTCCCGTCATTACGGCTTTGACCTGGATACGCCGTTTAACAAGCTGCCCCAAAAAATTCAAAAGAAAATTTTATATGGAACCGGCCGGGAAAAGATAGAGTTTCAGCACCAGCGGGGGAGAAGAAAACTCATCTCCACCATTCCCTTTGAAGGGATTATCCCCCGCCTGAATCGTCTCTTTAGAGAAACGACCTCCAACCGGGTACGGGAAGAGGTGGGACGTTTCATGAACGAACAACCCTGCCCGGGCTGCCACGGAGCCCGCCTGAAGCCGGAGGCTCTTGCTGTACGAATCGGTCGCTGGTCGATTATGGAGATGACGGCGCTGTCGATTGAGCAACTGATTGTTGAACTGGGCAAGATAGAATTTGCCACCCGTGAGGCTTTTATTGCCGAGCCTATCCTCAAGGAAGTGCTGGAGCGCCTGTCTTTCCTGCAGGGGGTCGGCCTGGGCTATCTTTCACTTGATCGAAAATCCGGTACCCTTTCCGGCGGCGAAGCCCAGCGGATCCGGCTGGCCTCTCAGATCGGTTCCCAACTGGCCGGAGTTTTGTATATCCTTGACGAGCCAAGTATCGGCCTCCATCAGCGGGATAATAACAAACTGATTAAAACTCTGCTCAGGCTGCGGGATCTCGGCAATACTGTGATCGTGGTTGAACATGATACCGACACCATCGCCGTTGCCGACCATGTTCTTGATATCGGTCCCGGAGCCGGAGTTCATGGGGGGGAGATTTTGTATTCCGGCAATGTTGCCGGTCTGCTTGACTGCCCGGATTCCCTGACCGGCGGCTACCTGTCGGGCCGACTTGAAATAGCGGTCCCGAAAAAACGGCGAAAGGTCAAAAAGAGTAAAGCCCACGGCCTTGTTGTTCAGGGGGCGACAACCAATAATCTGCAGGAGGTGACGGTTCGTTTTCCCCTGGGCGTCTTGACCTGTGTGACCGGGGTTTCCGGTTCCGGCAAGAGTTCACTGGTCATTGAAACACTGTTTAACGAGGCCCGCCGTTTTTTCCAGGATGGCGGCAGCTGGCGGGGGGCCAAAGGTGCTCTTGTCGGGCTTGAGAATATCGACAAGGTTATTGATATTGATCAGAGTCCCATCGGCAGGACACCACGTTCCAACCCGGCGACCTATACCGGCGTGCTGACCCCGATCCGGGAACTGCTCGCCCGTTTGCCGGAATCCAGGGCCCGGGGCTACAAGATCGGCCGGTTCAGCTTTAACATCAAGGGTGGTCGCTGCGAGGCCTGTGAAGGGGACGGGGTACTCAAGATCGCCATGCATTTTCTGCCGGATATCTATGTGACCTGCGAGCGCTGTCTGGGCAAACGATACAACCAGGAAACGCTGGATATCAGGTACCGGGGCAAGAATATAGCAGATATCCTGGCCATGACCGTGGAGGAGGCCCTGGAGTTTTTTCAGAATATTCCGCCGATTAAGAACAGGTTACAGACTGTATATGATGTCGGGCTGGGCTATATCACCCTGGGGCAGTCTTCGGTGACCCTGTCCGGGGGGGAGGCCCAGCGGGTCAAGCTGGCCAAGGAGTTGAGCCGGCGGTCGACCGGAAAGACCCTGTATATTCTTGATTAGCCGACCACAGGACTCCATCCCGCCGATATCCAGCACCTGTTAAAAGTCCTTGGCCGCCTGGTTGACAGCGGTAATACAGTGGTGGTCATTGAACATAACCTTGATGTGATCAAAACTGCGGATTACATCATCGATATCGGCCCGGAAGGTGGTGACGGCGGCGGCAGGATTGTTGCTTACGGAACACCTGAGGACGTGGCCGAATGTCCGGAATCGTATACCGGAATGTTTCTGAAACAGACCCTGGGTTCTGAATCAGGCGGCAGTGAAAAAACTAGTTGAGCGCTGCACGCCATGAGTGGTATGCTTCAAGCCGATTATGTACGTTGTTTATCCGAAAATCGCCCACGAAGTACGCTGATTCAGGCTATTTTCATCCTTGGTTGTGGCTGTGACGTTAAAAATCTTGGTCCAGCCATGCTGGTTTATCCGAAAATCGCCCACGAAGTACGCTGATTCAGGCTATTTTCATCCTTGGTTGTGGCTGTGACGTTAAAAATCTTGGTCCAGCCATGCTGGTTTATCCGAAAATAGCCCGTGAGGTATGTCGTATCAGGCTATTTTCATGGTTCGTTGTGGCTGGAGCCGAAAAAACTGGCCAGCCATGCTGGTTTATCCGAAAACAGAAGCTGGAACAGTTAACGCCTGCGGCGGGAACAATGGCGGAATTGTCCTGACGTTTTGACAGTAGGAGCCCACCCCTGTGGACGATGGGAATGCCCTCTTTTTTCGTCCGGAGGGCCGGACTCCTAGTGCGGCCGGGCAAGGTCGTTTATTCCATCGGGTGGAAGTCCCGCTCCGGTAAGGCAGACCAGCCACCGGATAGAGAACCCTGGGCTGGCGGGAGTAATCCCAAAGGTTAAGCACA
>JAJRQC010000042.1 GCA_024280455.1 Deltaproteobacteria bacterium
AATCTATTTGAAATTTATTTTTGGTAGTAACGGCTCACACTGGACGTCAGTTTGAGTCAGACTAGCTGGAAAGATGGAGGCTTTTCTGTATCTTTCAGTGTCAGGAATTAATCTATGAAAGTGTTTGACAAGGACACATAGGAATATGCTCTTTTTCTCTAACTCTGGAAGAACCGTTATTATGGTCTCATTATGCTGATGAACATCAGATAAAAAATTAGTTCGAAAAATAATAGACAGTGCGGGATATACTGTTGACTATTTTCAAATTGAAAAAAAAGAATGCGATTTTGGCATTAAGGCTATTAAGCTTTAACTCATTGCTACAAAAAGAAAAAAATAGGACATGCAGATACTTCTTGTTTCGCTCATGGACTGAATTCCAGGGACATCTTACCCTTTTTTTCCACCCCGGTGGAAAACTATTGGAAGCATGGAAGTAAGGACTCTTTTATGGCATAAACCTGGGAACTGACCACGAATTACATGAAAGACAGGAGAGAGGTTGAATGCATGGCTCGCTTACCGTCAAGGGATGAGTCTTTTGTATTGATCTTTGTAACCTGATCGGTTACGCTTTGTCCATGATCAAATCATTTAAGCATAAAGGGTTGGAAAAATTTTTTTATACCGGCAATAAAAAAGGAATAAGGCCTGAACAGGCCGATCGGCTTGAAAGAATACTTGACCGCTTAAGTGCCGCTGATGATATCAGGGATATGAACTATCCGGGTGCACATCTCCATAAATTGACCAGCGACAAGCAAGGCCTATATGCTGTTAATGTGTCCGGCAACTGGAGGATATTTTTTGAATTTATTGATGGGGACGCCTATATAGTTGATTATGACGATTATCATTGACCAGGAGAAATCCCATGAAAAAAATGCTTAGAAAGCCTACCCATCCCGGGAAAATTATAAAAGAGGATTATCTTGGCCCCCTCTCGATAACAATTACCGAGCTCTCATCCTCCCTGGGCGTTTCCAGGAAAACACTTTCAAAAATTATCAATGAGCGAGGTGCGATAACCCCGGATATGGCCCTGCGGTTATCAAGGGCTTTTGATACGACCCCTATGTTCTGGTTGACCCTTCAGAAAAATTATGACCTCTGGAATGCGGAGCATGAATCCAAAGAATGGTTGAATGTTAAGCCGTTTCCACAACAGCTTCTACATGCAAACGGGTAGCAAATCGAAATCTGATTACCTACAATCTTCAACTTGATGCAAGGGATACCATCGCTGAATACCAAAGGGAATTTCAAACCCAGCGAATTTATAATGCATCTTGGGACCTGCAATCCGGATGAACAAGCGATGGTATCCCTGATTTTTGAAAAACTGAGCAGTGTACGTAATCAGGAATCAAAATATGAGGCACCCATACGTGTTCATCATCTTCTTTGAAATGTTTTAAGGAAAGCAATCCATTGAAAACAATCAGGCTTTTATCTATTCTCTGTTTACTGTTTCTGGCGAGTGGTTGTGCCCGGCAGGGGGGGACTTCTAACAATCAGCAGAATGTGTCCCCGACTGTTGTGGCCGAGCCGCAGGTTGAAGAAACAGATCTGGAATGCAGCTATTTCTATTTTCTCTGGGGCCGGTATGCCGAATTGACGAACCGCTTTAATGAAGCGCTTGAGGCCTATGAAAAGGCCCTGATCTGTGATCCGTCCGCCGATTATATCGCCCAGAAGCTTCCTGTTCTGCTCCTGCGTCTGGATCGGGACCGGGAGGCCGGGGATCAGCTGCAGAAATATTTAAAGACACATCCGTCTGCGACCGGTGCCCGGATGCTGCTGGCCAAAATTCTGATAAGACAGCAGGACTACGATGGAGCCGTCGAGCAGTACCGGACAATCCACCGGCAGCACCCAGGTGAAACCCGGTCCCTGCTCCTTCTTTCCGAACTCTATCTGGCTCGCGGACAGTATGATTCAGCCCGTAAGGTTCTGCTCCAGGTTCTAGTCCTTACTGATGATACCTATCCCGCCCACGTTTTACTTGCCCGGATTTATGCTCAGGAAAAAGAGGTTGGTAACGCCGTGCGCCACTATAAAGAGGCTCTGGCTATCAACTGGTCGTCGGAGCTGGAACTGGAAGCCGGCGAGCTTTATCTGCAGAATAAAGATTACGCCGAGGCCGAGACCCTGTTCAAGAAGGTTCTGGCGCGGGAAAGCAATAATGAAGAGGCCGGGCTTGCCCTGGTTCAGGTGTATCTTTTACAGAAAAAGGAAGCCGCCGCACTTGGTGAACTCAAACGGTTAAAAAAACAATCCGACAATCCCGGCCGTATTCAACTTGCCATTGCCAGGGTGTACGCGCAAAACAAGCAGTATGCCAAGGCTGCTGACATCCTGCAGGATCTTTTGACACGGGAAGATCGTCCCCAGACCCGGTACCTGTTGAGCATAATATACTTCCAGTTAAAAGAATATGAGAAAGCCCTGACCCAGCTGCAGCAGATATCGCGTGATGCAGAGGTGTATGAAGACAGTGTGTTCCTGCAGATTCGACTGTTGCGGCTGCTGAAGCGACCGGAGGATGCGGTTCGTGTTCTTGAAGAAGCCCTGGCAAACAGAGAAGTCAGCAATCTTGATCTGTATATATTACTGGCCACCCTGTATCAGGTGCAGGGCAATAATGAGCTTGGTGAGGAAGTCTATGACCGCGCTCTGGCCCTGCATCCCGACAAAGCAGAACTGCTCTATGAATACGGGCTGTTTCTGGAGCAGGCAGGTAAGCAGGACCAGGCCATAGCCATGATGCAGAAGGTTCTGGTCCTGGAGCCGGACAATGCCGCCGCCCTTAACTATATCGGTTACACCTGGGCCGACCAGGGAGAAAATCTTGATCAGGCCCTGGAATATATCAAACGTGCGGTGGAAATGAAGCCTGAAAACGGATATATCCGCGACAGCCTGGGCTGGGTCCATTTTCAACTTGGTCATCTTGACAAGGCACAGCAGGAGTTGGAAAAAGCCGTCACCCTTTCTTCGGATGACCCGGCAATCCTGGAACATCTCGGGGATGTATATCTGGAAGCCGGTAAGCCGCGCAAGGCGCTGCAGGTGTACCGGAGGGCGCTGGACAAGTACACTGAAGAGCAGGAGAAGGCAGGTATTCGTGAGAAAATTCGTGCTGTCGAAGAACAGATATCCAACTGACCAGGGTATTTCCTGGGCGATATTTTTTGTTCTTGTGCTGATCCTTTCCGGCTGTGCCGGAAAACTTCCGACCACGGTTGTCCTGACCGCTGCGCAGGAGCAGGACGCCTTTATCCTGCTGCAGAAGATCCGGCAGGGTAACTGCCCCGACACTCTGGACGCCGACCTGAGCTTGAGTTGGCGGGGTTACGGACAGCGTCGGGTCATTAATGCAACCCTGCAGGCAACCCGAAACGGTGCCTTTCGCCTGAGCGGTCTGGATCCCCTTGGCCGTCCCTTTTTTATTCTGGTCATCGATGGCCGTCGTTTTACCCTGGTGGATAATCTGCAGGGCAGGGGCTTTACCGGGGCGGTTGATTCATCGTTTTTACAAAAATATATTCCGGCTGGTCTGCAGCTGACCACCTGCTTTTCCTTTCTTACCGCCCAACTCCCTGGAGAGGGAATACCCCTTGTCTGGTCCGCCCGAACCGAAAAAAATAAAAACTTCTGGTTTGTTTTTGACCTTGGTGACGGCATGACCCGACAGGCCGAGATTGACCCGGAGAGAGGACTGGTTCGCAGGCAGGTGTTGATGGATCAGAAGAACAGGATTGTCCTGGACGCCCTTTACGAGGGCTATCAGTCTCGGGCCGCCATCTGTGCCGTGCCGGGTCGACTGACGGTAGAGGGAGAGGATCTCAGTGGATCCCTGCAGATTACCTTGAATAAACTCTACCGGGGAACCAGACTGCCGGATGAAATTTTCACCCTGCGGATTCCCGAACATTTTACTGTTACAGAGGTGGAATGAGGGGATTGTGCCGCATAACCGTCAAGATAAGGAATACTATGTACAATATCGTATGACAGCTTGGCTGGGGTGCAATCCCATTTTGTCGCATAATGAAAGTCTTTCTCAACTTGAGAACGTTCTGCCATTTCAATCGACCATTTGCAGGTAGATCGGCTACAGAAAAGGCTCATTTTGTGATTAATGCTATAGCATTTTATTATAAATCAATCACTTTTTA
>JAJRQC010000004.1 GCA_024280455.1 Deltaproteobacteria bacterium
CAATAACATCGAAGGATAGCTGCAATGCAGGAGCCTGCCCCCGCGGGCGATTGGTGACAGCAGAGACATCCTGACGCATAATTATCGCCCGCAGGGCGGGCTCCTACGTGGTGCAACTCTTTGATATGTTACTGTATTAGTCTTATCTTGACGGCTATGCTGAGGGGGGGGGCAATAATTGAAAAATACGCACAGCAGAGGCCATGGCAGACTGGACAATGGAATATTTTCGGGAGAGCTCCCGCATGGGCTGGGAAAAGAGCCGGGCTTGTCCAACAAACGGTTCAGATTGTGGTTGGTGCCTCACACAATCTAACCTTATTCGTTAGGCCCGGTTCTTGCTATTATACTCATAAGATGTATTCCCGCATGGTATCAGGAGACCAATTATGGAAGTCAACATGAATGCACTGGCGACCCAGGAAATGTCGCTGAACAAGGCCCAGGCCGGAGAGGATATCCTCCAGAAAACGTTGGCAAAAGCCGAAGAAGCAAGAAGCAGCAATCAGAGCGTCGAACGTCCGGAAACCAGTCGGGTCACCAAGGGTGAAGGCAGAACCATCGATACCTACGCCTAGCCTGCCGAGTTGTTCCTCGCGAAACACGAATACCCTTTACGTAATCCAACCCCTGGTGAAAAAAAACCAGAGAGTGTTCCACCCGATCCGCTGCCTTTCAACCGAACCGGCCGGTAATATAATCTTCCGTCAGCCGGTGACGGGGATTGGTAAAAACCCGGTCGGTACTCCCCACCTCAATCAAATCGCCCAGATGAAAATAGGCCGTCCGCTGTGAAACCCGGGCGGCCTGCTGCATGTTATGGGTCACAATCACGATGGTAAACTGTTCCTGGAGCTCGGAAATAAGGTTTTCAATCGTGGCGGTGGCAATGGGATCAAGGGCTGAACAGGGCTCATCCATAAGGATGACCTCCGGTCGTACCGCAATGGCCCGGGCAATACAGAGCCGCTGCTGCTGCCCACCCGACAGTCCGGTTCCCGGCTGATCAAGACGATCATTGACCTCCTTCCACAAACCCGCTTTCTTTAAAGAACTTTCCACGACACCGTCGAGCTCTGATTTCGATGAGGCCAGGCCATGAATTTTCGGACCATAGGCGACGTTATCATAGATGGACTTGGGAAATGGATTGGGCTTCTGGAAGACCATACCGACCTGCGCCCGCAGCGGAACGACATCAACGGACTTGTCATAGATATTGAGCTGATCAAGAAAAATATCCCCGCTGACCCTGCACGTATCCACGGTATCATTCATCCGGTTCAAACAGCGCAAAAAAGTGGATTTTCCGCAACCGGATGGACCAATCATGGCCAGCACTTCATTGCGACCAACATCAATAGAAATATTTTTAATGGCATGCTTGTCGCCGTAATACACATTAACATCCCGGCAGGTCATACGGGCATCATCCACAAACTGCTCACCGACGGTCGACCGATTCTCTACATAAGTCCCAGCCGTATCCGCCTCACTGACGTATTCAGGTGTTACATCCTCAGGTGCCAGAAAAGAGACCTCACTTGTACCAAACGATGCATCCATCGATTCCATATTCGATTCCTTATATGCCGGGGCAAGAGCTGCCCCGGCAAGATTGATTAAATAAAAAATTACTTACTTCAAGACTAGCGGTGTGAGTGCAGCGGCAGCGGCAGCAAATTGTTTACGTTCCGCGGTCGGCATTGGAATAAGTCCCTTGTCGGAAAGATACCCCTCCTCACCCCAAGCCTTGTCACTGGTGAATTCGGCCAGGTATTCGCTCATACCGGGAACGACTCCGACATGTGCATTTTTCACATAAAAATAGAGCGGACGGGAAACAGGATATTTACCGCTGGCAATATTCTCAAAGGTGGGTTCCTCACCTCCGACAGTGGAGCCCTGAATTTTATCGCCGTTCTGATCCAGGTAGCTGAATCCAAAGATACCAAGGGCCGTGGGGCTGGCAACAATCTTCTGCACTATCAAGTTGTCGTTCTCTCCGGCTTCAATATAGGCACCGTCTTCCCGAACCGTATGACAGATGGACTTGAACTTTTTCTTGTCTTTTTTCTTCATGGCCTTGATCCAGCCAATCTGCTTGCAGCCACCTTCCATGGCCAGCTCAACAAAGGCATCACGGGTTCCGGAAGTCGGTGGCGGTCCAAGAACTTCGATCTTAGTATCCGGCAGAGCTGAATTCACTTCTTTCCAGGTGGAGTACGGGTTGGGCACCAAATGTTCGCCGCCATTGGGATCCGGCACGTCCTTAGCTAAGGCAAGGTAGATATCCTTCTTGGTCAACTGCATCTTTGGGGAGGCCTTGGAATTGGCCAGGACGATTCCGTCATAACCGATTTTCACCTCGGTGATCTTTTTCACACCGTTTTTTTGACACTTCTCATACTCGGACATTTTAATCCGCCTGGAAGCATTGGTAATATCCGGGGTATCAATACCGGATCCGGCACAGAACAGCTTCAGTCCACCACCTGAACCGGTTGACTCAATCTTCGGCGTTTTATACCTGGTACTCTTTCCAAACCGCTCGGCAACCGTGGTTGCAAAGGGATAGACCGTTGATGAACCGACAATCGCGATATAATCACGACCAGAGGCGGCAAAGAGGCTTGAAGCCGACGAACCAAGAATAATTGAAACAGCTGCTAACGATACTGCTTTCTTCCACATTGTTTTTCTCCTTTAAATTAGTAAACGGGAACTGAACATATTCGACTTGTTTACTACCTTACAATTGTTACGTTTTCATTAGAGTCACATTAAGGGATAATTAAATAACGTCATTACCGGTAACAGCTATCAATATCCTTCCAGTGCAGCTACCAGCGACGCTCGAATTTCCGACGTAGAAAAACTGCAATTGCGTTCATGGAAATAAGAAAGGCAAGTAAAATCATAATAGCTGCGGAGGTACGTTCGACAAAAGCCCGTTCCGGGGAATCAGCCCATAGATAAATCTGAACAGGCAGCACTGTGGAGGGGTCAGTAAAGCCAGTCGGGACATCAACAATAAAGGCAACCATACCAATCATGAGCAACGGTGCAGTCTCACCAAGAGCCTGGGCCATGCCGATGATGGTGCCGGTCATCATCCCCGGCATGGCAAGCGGCAGAACATGATGGGTAACAACCTGTAGTTTGGATGCCCCCACTCCAAATGCAGCCTCACGAATGGATGGCGGCACCGATTTAAGCGCAGCCCGGGAAGCAATGATAATTGTCGGCAGAGTCATCAGGGTCAAAACAAGCCCGCCGACCAGGGGAGCCGACCTGGGCATCCCGAAAATATTGAGGAAAACCGCCAATCCCAACAATCCGAATATTATGGAAGGGACTGCTGCCAAATTGTTGATATTCACCTCAACAAGATCAATCCAGCGACTGCGGGGCGCGAACTCTTCAAGGTAGACAGCTGTGGCCACGCCAATGGGAAAAGAAAGTAACAGGGTGATGGTCAGGGTATAGATAGAACCCATTACTGCACCGTGAATGCCGGCGAGCTCCGGCTCTCTTGAGTCCCCTGCAGTAAAAAAGGTGGTATTAAACTTTTTCTTCAGCAGTCCGGCTTCCGTCAATTGATCAATCCAGCCAATCTGTTGATCGCTCAAACGTCGATCACTTTCCGGCACATCCCGTCGAATATGACCCTTGAGAAGCATATCCACCTCATCATCGGCCGGCAGCCAGATCTTTCTGCTGGAACCGATAATAGCTGTATCCTCCATGACCATCTTACGAAGGACGTAAGAGGCGCCGGAACTGACCAGACGATAGAGCTTTCGTTTATCCGCCCTGCCCTTGACCTCCGGAAACAGTGAACGCATGCTGCTTTTGACCAGGGCGCCGTAATCGGCGCCCATGAGATTATCCACAGCAAACAACTCCTGATCAAAATTGATATCGAGCAGTATTTCAGTCTGCTCAAAGGCAGGCCAGCCTTTGAGGCCAATAGAAACAAAGAGCAGGCCAAGTAAGCAAATACTGAGAATAACCGCTCCGAGGCCGAATAAACGAAATAGCCGCTCCTGCAGGTATCGCCTGGCCAATCCCCGGTTAACCCGTTCCATTGTTGTTTCTCTCTTTCCTACCTGCATGTCTTCTCCTTATCCTTAATCCTCATTCCCGGTCCCTGATCTCTGATCTCAATTTCACTCGTAACTATTCAGAAGCACCTCAGTATTTGGTGAACGGTTACCCGTCACTCATACTCTTCGCGATATTTTCGCACCACATAGAGAGCGATTACATTGAGAATAAGGGTAATAGTGAAGAGCAGCAGCCCCAGGGCAAAGGCAGCCAGGGTTTTGGGGCTGTCAAACTCCTGATCACCGACCAACAGAGTTACGATCTGTACGGTAACCGTAGTTACGGCCTGCAAAGGGTTTGCGGTCAAATTGGCGGAAAGGCCGGCAGCCATGACCACGATCATGGTTTCACCAATAGCCCTGGAGGCAGCCAGCAGGATTCCACCGACAATACCTGGCAGTGCCGCTGGAATAACGACCTTACGGATGGTTTCACTCCTGGTTGCACCAAGTGCATACGAACCATCACGCAGGGTCTGGGGCACGGCATTAATGACATCATCGGAAAGGGACGAAACAAATGGAATAATCATGATCCCCATAACCAGACCAGCGGCCAGTCCACTTTCCGAAGAAACGTCCAGGCCAAACAGACCGCCGGCATCACGGATAAAAGGGGCGACGACCAGAGCGGCAAAGAAACCGTAGACTACGGTGGGCACACCGGCCAGGATTTCCATGGTCGGTTTGGCCCAGGTACGGACATGGGAAGATGCATACTCGGACAGGTATATAGCCGACAGAAGGCCAACGGGGACAGCCACGGCCAGGGCAATCCCGGAGATCATAAAAGTACCGGCCAAAACGGGTATTGCACCGAAGCTTCCGGAACTGCCGGCCTGATCCGCCCGCATCGCCATCTGTGGGCTCCACTTAAGTCCAAAGAGAAAATCCGTCAACGGAACCTGCTGAAAAAACCTGATCGATTCAAACAAAACCGAGAGAACAATACCGATGGTGGTGATAATGGCAATGGTGGAACAGAGGACAAGTGCGATTTGTATAATGCGCTCCACATGATTGCGGGCACGCATCCGGGGACGAATGCGTTTATACACTAAAGCGGAAAAGAAAAGAGCTGAAGCCGACATTATCCCGGCCAGAGCCATGTAGCTAATCCGTTCCATGGCAAGATAGTGATCAGCGGCCTGCTGGAGGACCGGATTGATATCCCTGGCTGCGACATGACCGGCGATCAGGTTGTGCAGGTCATTCACCAACAGGTTGGCCTGATCGACCGGAACATTCAGCATGGACGCCGGCAGCGTTTTCATTGCCAGATCCGTCAATACCCATTCAGAGCAGGACATCCAGAAAACAAAAATGGCCAGAGCCGGAAGTGCGCACCACAACGCGGTCAGCATCCCGTAGTAGCCGGGTAGTGAATGGAGTCGACTGGAACCGGAACCGGAACCGGTCAAAGAAAAAGCCCGCCGCTTTCCGTGCATATAGGCAAAAGAGGACGCAGCCAGCAAAATAACCAAAAAAGAGAACGGTGACATCTCAGTCAGTCTCCCCTCGCACGATTTCCCCCTCAACCAGGTAGATAACCTCTTCGGCTATATTGGTGGTCCGATCACCAATACGTTCAAGGTGACGGGCAAGTAGATACAGATTGACCAGACAGGCGGCATGGCCGGGCTCACTATTGAGCTCCCGAATAACACCCTTATAGGCCTGGTTGCGCAGCTGATCCACCTCATCATCTTCCAGAAAAACCCTTCGGGCGAGATCGGCATCTTCCATGATCAGGGCATCAAGGCTCAGCTTGAGCATGCCCTGTACCTTATCGGCCATGGGTTGATAATCAATGCTAAAATGTAAACTCGAATCCTTGCTGATCGTCTGTATCCGTTTGGAAATATTCACGGCGATGTCTGCTATCCGTTCCAGTTCGTTATTAATTTTGATAACGGTTATAAGGAGACGAAGATCACTGGCAACCGGCTGATGGAGGGCAAGAATTTTCAGACATTCCTCCTCCACTTCGACTTCCATATCATCAATCTCCCAATCCGAAGCAATGATCTCTTTAAGCAGGGATTCATCCCTGCTCTGCATGGCCAGACAGGCCTTCCGCACCCGGTCTTCTACCAGTGAGCCCAGGATCATAACCTTCTTTTTCAGGGTTTCGATTTCGCGATGAAAGGTCAGTTGGTGAACCAAAACAATCTCCCTTTTTTTTGTTCCCCGGCTCGGGTTCAGGCCCCAGCTTGAGCTAAGTGAAAATCCAGAGGTGAGCAAGAGCCCCTTCCCTGGATCTTCCATTTTGTAATGCCCCCTTTTTACCCGGCCTGTTTTAGTTTTGGTTAGTAAAATATTAGGATTGCGTTAGGAGATGATTTTTTCTTGCATGCTGACCGGCAGGGTGTAGGATTAGCGAAATTTGCAGGAGATAGGATAATTCACCAACCGAAGAGAAAAGGAAAGAGAGTGGGAAAAGCACGCATCCTTGTTGTTGAAGACGACGCAGATATCCAGCAACTCGTCAGCTACAACCTGATCAAATCAGGACTGAACGTCAGCTGCGCCGATTCCGGCCAAGAGGCCCTGCAGATTCTGAACCAGGAACACATTGACCTGGTTATCCTTGATCTGATGCTGCCTGATAAAGACGGGATGGAGGTCTGCACCATTATCCGGGAAAAACCGGACAACGTCGATCTGCCGATTATCATGCTGACTGCCAAGAGCGAAGAGGATGATATTATCACCGGTTTGGCCTGCGGGGCTGATGATTACGTAACCAAACCTTTCAGTCCGCGAATACTCATTGCACGGGTGCAGGCGCTGCTGCGAAGAAAACAGAAAAAACTTCTCGACGATGCCGATCCGGACATCGAGACCATAACCCTTCACGCCATGATCATTCATCGCGGCCGGCATGAGGTATTGGTTGAGGGCAGCCAGATCCACCTGACCGCCACCGAGTTTACCATTCTTGAACAGCTGGCCGAACGGCCGGGCTGGGTCTTCACCCGCCAGCAGATCATTGACAGAATCCGTGGCTATGACTACCTGATTACGCCACGGGCCGTGGACGTCCAGATATTCGGCCTCCGCAAAAAACTGGGTCAGGCAGGAGCCCATATTGAAACCGTCCGCGGCATCGGTTATCGTCTCAAAGAAGAAGGATAAAGAATAATATACCCATGAAAAATATACGCCTCTTCCGGCAGATTTTTATTGCCGCCCTGCTGATCATCATTCCTTCGATTTTCGCCACCACCTGGTATGGAACCAGGATGATTCAATCTTTTTACTACCAGGAGATGCAGAGAGATATCGGTGATCGGGCCCTGCTCCTGAGACCCCATATTCTCCAGATGCTGAGCGGATCCAGTGAGAAACTACAGGAATTCTGCCGTCAAACCGGACGTACCGCCACCACCCGCATCACGGTTATTGACGGCGACGGCACGGTTCTGGCTGATTCCAATGAAAACCCCGCCCAGATGGACAACCATGGCACCCGACCGGAAATACGAACAGCCATGACCGGCACGACCGGTTCTTCACTGCGATTCAGCAAGACACTGAATCAGAATATGCTGTATGTGGCAATCCCTCTCCATACCGACAGACCACGAGCCGGTGTGCTCCGGCTCTCGGTCCCGGCAACCACTCTTAATGCCGTTTTGTCGAAAATTCACAGGGAAATTCTTTTGGGCGCCCTCTTCATTGCCCTTGTGGCAGGCGGGCTGTCCTATTTCCTGGCCCACAGAATCAGCAGACCTCTTGAAGAGATGCGGCGGGGAGCAGAGCGACTGGCCAGCGGCAAAACAAATCAACCCATTGTCATACATGAGACCAACGTCTCCAAAGAGATGGCCGAGCTGGCCCGTTCATTGAATCACATGGCCGAGCAGATAAACAAACGTATCAATATTATTGTACAGCAACGCAACGAACTGGAAGCCGTTTTCACCAGCATGACCGATGGAGTCCTTGCAATTGGTACCGATCACCAGATCATTCGAATAAACAAGGCCGCCGCCGAAATCTTTTCCATCGACAGTCGGAATGTCCGCAACAAACCGTTTGAGGGAGTGCTCCGCAACAGGCTTCTGCAACAGTTTATCAGCCAGGCCCTGGACAGTGAAACCATTGACGAACAGGATCTCGTCCTGATTGAAAACGGCCGTCAGATAACCCTGCGGACCCATGCCGTTCCTCTCTTTGACGGTGAGAAAAAAAGAATGGGAATTCTGGTGATCATGAATAACCTGACCCGGATCAATCAGTTGGAAAATATGCGCCAGGATTTCGTGGCCAATGTGTCCCATGAGCTGAAGACTCCGATTACCGCCATCCGCGGCTATGTGGAAACCCTGCTCGACGGAGCCCTGAATCAACCTGACGATGCCGGGAAATTTCTTCAGATCATCGACAGGCAGGGAGCCAGACTTGATGCCATCGTCGATGACCTGCTGATCCTGGCCCGCATTGAAGACAATGCGGAAAAAAATGCGATTGTCCTGCAGCTGGAAAAGATAAGCCCCATTCTTGAGGCAGCGGTTCAGACCTGTATGGCGCAGGCCGAGCAGAAAAAAATAACTGTCAACCTGGAATGTCCTGCATCACTTGAAGGACGTGTCAACAGGCCCATGCTTGAACAGGCCATCATCAACCTGTTGACCAATGCCATTACCTACAGCCCGGAAAAGAAAACCGTCGAGCTGCGGGCGGAACAGCAGACCACGAAAGGTCGGAAAATAATCCGCATCAGCCTCCAGGACCAGGGGCCCGGCATCTCCACCGAACAGCAAAAACGTATCTTTGAACGATTCTACCGATGTGACAAGGCCCGCAGCCGGGAACACGGCGGCACCGGCCTAGGCCTTTCCATTGTCACACACATTGCCGGATCCCATCGCGGCACAGTGGAAGTGGAGAGTGTACTCGGCCGTGGCTCAACCTTTACCCTCATCCTGCCCGGCGACACGGAATAGAGACCCCTGCGCCAAAAAACAGATTCCCCCGGGTCACCCCCATAGCCGTCAAGCTAAGGAAAAATTGTCATTGGCAGAAACAAAAAAGGGTGGGCATTGCCCACCAAGAAAGCTGCCGAATCCCGATGGACTCTAAATGTAGCAACGTCCTTCCGGCGAAGCAGCGCTTATTGTAACCCACTTCCTGCTGGTGGGCGGTGCCCACCCAAAAACCTGGTTATCGCTCGGGTGAAGGCTACGGAAAAATTTCCTAATGTATGCGCAGTAGTTTGCCTTAGCTTGACGGCTATGGGGTCAACCCGCCGAGCGGAACTCCTCGCTACCTGGTCCCCGAATCAGACCGGGCCCGACCATACAGACATCCCCTCCACCTTCGCGAATACTACGATAATTTTTCCTCTCTTTTTTGTATCATCACAGGTTATTTATAGTTAGTTACACTCCGGATTACGCAACAACTGGCGTTTACCAACCCCACATGGTAAGAAACAACCGTTTTCCGGAACAGTCCGATGAGGAGCAAAAGCACCATGACAACACCTGCAAACACAAAATTCCTCACCACCAAAGAGGTTGCACGACTCCTCAATGTTAATGAGAAGATGGTGTATTCACTCGTCAACGAAAAAGGTCTGCCGGCTACCAAGGTCACCGGAAAATGGCTCTTTCCGCGCCGACTGGTTGAACAATGGCTGGAAGCGCATATCCTCAATTATAAACACCTTGATGCCGATCTGCCCGCCGATGACGGCATCCTGCTCCTGGCCGGCAGTGACGACCCTCTATTTCAGAAGACCCTGTCCCTGTTCAACAGCAAATGCAAGGACACAGTTGCCTTTTTTGCCAACCTGGGCAGCATGGGCGGCCTGACCAGTATACGGAGGGGAGTATGTCATATCGGGGTCTGCCACCTGCTGCAGGATGACAACAACGAATACAACTTCGGTTTTGCCGAGCAGGAGCTGGACAGAATGCCGGTATTTGTCAACTTCAGTCGACGGGAACAGGGGATACTTCTGCAAAAGGGTAATCCGAAAAACATTACCTCGGTCACCGATTTTGCCCGGGACGATATCAGGATCGTCAACCGCCCCCTGAGCACAGGAACCCGCCTGCTCCTCGACTACGAAATAGCAAAATCAAAGATCTCGACCAAGGATATTGCCGGATATCATACAGAGGTGTCACGTCATCTTGATGCCGGTCTCGAGGTCCTGTCCGGACGGGCGGATGCGGCACCGGCCATCCGAACGGTGGCCGGGATGCTTGGACTGGATTTCATCCCCCTGCGCTGGGAGCGGTTTGACCTGCTCATCCGGCGGGAACGTTTTTTTGAACCCAGCATCCAGAACTTTATCAGCCTGCTCCATGAAGAAGAATTCCGCCGGCTGGCCGGGTCTCTTGAGGGCTATGATGTCTCACTGTGCGGAAAGATGCTTTTTCCAGACAACTTTAAAGACAAGGAGTAAAAAATGATGCGATGCATGATTATGACCCTGGGAGCTCTCACGATTTCCCTGATATTGACTGCAAACAGCTGGGGCGGAGACAGAATACTGACGATGTCCACCACCACCAGTACCCAGTCGTCCGGACTGCTGGACATACTCCTGCCTGAATTTAAAAAGGATACCGGCATTGGTGTGAAGGTCATTGCCAAGGGGACGGGCGCGGCCATCCGGGACGGTATGGACGGCAACGTCGATGTTATTTTTGTTCATGCCAAAGGACGTGAGGAGAAATTCGTCCAAGACGGTTTCGGCACTAAGCGATTCCCGGTCATGCACAATGATTTTGTGCTAATCGGGCCTGGAGAAGATCCTGCCGGTATCAGAGGGGAAACCAGTGCCGCCGATGCCCTCAGAAAAATAGCCGAAAAAAAGGCCACCTTCATTTCCCGTGGTGACGACAGCGGAACCCATACCAAAGAACAGGCGCTCTGGGCTGACAGCGGGATTAAGCTGGCTGAAAGAACCCGGACAATCGTCAAGAAGGCAAAGATGAAAAAGATCACTGCACAATGGCCGGCCGACTCCAGCAGCTGGTATCTTTCCATTGGCCAGGGCATGGGAAAAGCGCTGACCTATACCGATGAAAAACAGGCCTACACCCTTTCCGACCGCGGCACCTATATAAAATACAGATATGGAAAAACTCCGCCGGTCGAGCTTGAGGTTCTTGTCGAAGGGGACGAAAAACTTGCCAACCCATATGGCATCATTCCGATTAATCCAAAAAAATATCCAGAGGTCAAATACGAGAAGGCCATGCAGCTTGTCCAATGGATCACCGGCCCGCGAGGCCAGAAACTGATCGGTGCATACCGGCTGGAAGGAAAACAACTTTTTTATCCTGATGTAATCAGATAAGATTACCGTGCCCGAGCTGTAATAAACCCGAAACCCGGAAAAGAAAACCTGATAAAGAGTTTTCGATTCTGTCACTCCACTGTTTTTTGGGCTGGATGCCCGACAACAGCCCTCGGGCATGACGGGATGAGAATGTGACATGAACGCAGACACGGATCTTTTCGATTCCATCGAATTCTAACACGCCAAACTCGAAACTTAGAACTCGAAACCAGGAACCAGGAACTCAATGTCCCTCCTCCTCGACAGTCTCAAATCCGCCCTCTCCCTCCTGATTTCCCTGGATCCGGAGCTGCTGAACATTGTCGGCGTGTCACTCAGCGTCAGTTGTTCCTCGACCCTGATTGCATCGCTTGCAGGTATTCCAGGCGGTTTTTTCATTGCCCACTCCAACTTTTACGGCAAACGACTGGTTCTGACCTGCTTGAATACCCTGCTGGCCCTGCCGACCGTGGTTATCGGCCTGCTGGTCTACTCTTTTATCTCCCGGCGGGGAATACTCGGCCCTCTGGAATTACTCTATACCCAGAAGGCCATAATTATCGGTCAGGTCATCCTGATCATCCCGCTGGTCACTTCACTGACCATTGCCGCCATCAGCAGGATAGATAACCGTTATCGAAAAACAGCCCTGACTCTCGGGGCGACGCAACTGCAGATGGCCCTGGTGATCGTCAAAGAGGCGCGGTACGGAATTGGTGCTGCAATTATTGCCGCCTTTGGCCGGGTGATTGCCGAGGTCGGGATCAGCATGATGCTCGGCGGCAACGCCAAAGGCTTTACCCGTACCATGACCACCGCCATGGCACTTGAATACGATAAAGGTGAATTTGTGCTGGCAGTGGCCCTGGGATTGACCCTGATGACCATTGCCTTCGGGGTCAACATGCTGTTTCATTTCTTCCAGGGCAAGACAAAAATTGATGTTATATGAAGCCACCGGGCTGACCAGGACATTCAAGGGACGAACGGTTCTGAACCTTGAACATCTTGCAATCGAGTCCCATGCAATATATGCCCTCATCGGCCCCAATGGTGCGGGCAAGACGACCCTGCTCAACCTGCTGGCCTTCCTGGACCGGCCGACTACCGGCACGTTACAGTTCCGAGGGCTGGTTGTCAGGTACAACAGGCAACAACTGCTGGAGCTGCGTCGCCGGATCGTGCTGGTTGATCAGTATCCGATTCTTTTCACCAGCTCGGTCTGGAAAAATGTGGGCTTCGGCCTCAAGGTTCGGGGGATCTCAAAAAAACTTCGGGCACATCGTATCGAACAGGCACTGGAACTGGTCGGCATGGAGCAATTCCGACAGGCTGATGCCCACACGCTGTCCGGGGGCGAGACCAAGAGGGTTGCGCTGGCACGGGCCCTGGCAATAGAACCGGAAGTCCTGCTCTGTGATGAACCCACAGCCAATGTCGACCAGGAAAACCAGGAAATCATCCTGCAGATTTTGCAACGAATCAACAGGGAACACCGGACATCCATAATTCTGGCCACCCATTATCTTGCCCAGAGCCGCGGCCTGGCCGATCACACCCTGATGCTGGAATATGGAACCCTGTCGGATCTGACCGATGAAATCGCAGGCAATCCCGTTTTTCCGTCGCAAAAAATCGCCATGGAAGAATAGAACGACTGCTGACCGCTGTTCCGTCCCTGCCGGCAGGCCAAAATAATCCCCCCCCCCCGGCAACCGTCTGATTACAGAAAAAGACTGCAGGAGAGCGGTTCCCTTCCGGTACCGCCCCGAAGAGCGCACAACGCCCTGAAAAGTTCAATTGACTTTCCTCTTTACTGCCAGCATAATGAAAAAAAAACGCAACATCATTCTCCACAATCAGCTCTATCAGCTACCCTTTTAAAGAAAACTTCTCAATCGCTCCTTATCTCGGCAACAGCATCAACAGCTGGAGAGATATGCGAAACCGGGGTCAGCTGTCGTCATACATATTCCGTCCGCATGGAGGAAAGTCCAACGACTCGCGGCCACTCAGAAGAATCAGTTTCCTCATTGGATAAAATCAGGTGCATTTTGCGATCACCAGAGGCGAGAATACGTATGACCTGTTTGTTTCGGGATAGAGCAGTGCACAAACCGGCACTCTTCCTCAGTACCCTGTCGAAAAAATATGTCCTTCTCCTGCTGCTGATTCTCATTACGACATCGGCTCACCTTACCGCCCCCCGCAAAGCAGGAGGAGTGCTGCTCAGCAACAGTCCGGTGACTCTTACCAACAACCGGCCAGGCGTTCAAAACGTCGCAACGGATTCCCTGCCCGAAAGTGCACTGGGAAGGCAGGGGCAATCGACAGCCCCGCTCGTTTCAGGAACAGAGCAGACTAAAACAATCTTACGATTCAAATGGGCACTGACCGCGACCGTACTGCTGCTCCTCCTGGCAATCGGCATAATCATCTATTCCCGCAGGCAGGTATATCTTCGGACAACGGCATTACAGAATCTCCTCAACCAGGAAAAAAAGCTGCGTCACAGCCTGCAAAACAGCGAGGAAAAATTTCGCAGTTTATTCCATACCAGTCCTGATTCGATAACGTTGAGCAGCCTGGACGGGAACTACGTGGAGGTCAACAAGGGATTCTGTAAAGCTATCGGCTATAGCCCCGAAGAGGTCTTGGGAAAGAACCCGAGCGAATTACATATCTGGCGGGATATGGCCGCCAGAAAAAGGCTCCTCACCACCCTTGAACGAACAGGGCATGTAGAAAACATAGAGGCCCAATTCAGGTGTAAAAATGGTTCCACTGTAACCGGACTTATATCGGCAACCATAATGGAAATTGACGGCGTGCCTCATATTCTCGCCATCACCAGGGATATCAGCACCTATAAAAAACAACAAAAGAAGTTACGGAAAGCTGAACAGCGTTGGCGGAACACCTTTGATGCCATAGGCGATTGCATTATCGTATGGGATGCCGACATGCACATTCTGCAGGCGAACAGGGCTGCCCGCAAGTTTTTCAACTCAGAGAATCCGGACGACGGACAATATTCTTCAGCACTCCGTGGACAGAGCAAAGATAAGCCCGACAGCCCGGTGGCCAAAACATTTCTCGATGGTCAACCCCATTGCGCAGTTGTCAAAGACAAGAAATCAAACACGACATTTATGGCGACCAGTCATCCGGTTTTTTCTCACGGTAATACGGTGACTCAGGTTGTACAAATCGCCCGTGACATCACCAAAGATCTTGCCCTGGAGCAGAAACGTATTCTCCTCATCACAGCCATAGAGCAGAGCAGCGAAACCATTATCATCACCGATCTTGACGGGAATATCCAGTATGCCAACCCGGCCTTTGAACGGCATACGGGGTTCAGCCGGGCGGAAGTTCTGGGCAAAAACCCGCATATCCTCAAGAGCGGCAAGCATAACCAATCCTTTTACCACCAACTGTGGTCGATCATTCTTTCCGGAAGAACCTGGCAGGGAAAGTTCATTAACCGAAAAAAAACCGGTGAGTTGTTTGAAGAAGAGGCAACCATTTCACCGGTAACCGATGCCGACGGTAAACTCATCAACTTCATAGCCGTCAAGCGGGACATTACCCATGAACGTGTGCTTGAACAGCAACTGCAGCAGGCGCAAAAACTGGAGGCCATAGGCACGCTTGCAGGCGGTATTGCCCACGATTTCAACAATATCCTCGGCGCGATTTTAGGGTTTGCGGAAATGGCACGACTGGAGATACCCGTAACCTGTTCGGCCCGGGAGGATGTCGAAGAAATCATCGTTGCCGGACAGCGGGCGGTGGAACTGGTCAAACAGATCCTGACATTCAGCCGTCAGGGAAAAGAGACATTCCAGACTATCAGGATACAGCCCCTGCTCAAGGAAACCTTCAAACTGCTCAAGGCTTCACTGCCCTCGACAATCCAACTGAAACAACACATCGATGCCTCCTGCAAACCGATCCTCGGAGATCCGACCCGGCTGCAGCAGGTTATTTTAAATATCTGCACCAATGCAAAGCATGCCATCGGCGAACAACAGGGCGAGATATCCATTTCCCTGCACCAGAAAACAATCGACACCGCCAAGGCCGGAGAGTTCCCCCCCCTGCCGTCGGATGGTCCATACCTTGAATTGAAAATAACGGATAACGGCTGCGGCATGGATCAACAGACCAAAGACCGCATTTTCGACCCGTTCTTCACCACCAAACCCAAGCAGCAGGGCACCGGCCTTGGCCTCTCCGTTACCCATGGTATCATCAGACAGCATGGCGGCAAAATTAACGTGATAAGCTCACCGGGTGAGGGCACGACGTTTTACATCCACCTGCCGACAACTGAAGATCGGCCGGAGGAGCTTTCGGAGTTGATCGTTGATCCGTTTCCTAGAGGAAGTGAACATATTGTCCTGGTCGATGATGAAAAACTGCTGGTCGAGCTTACCGAACGAATGCTCACGATTCTCGGTTATACGGTCACGCCATTTTCCGACAGTCAACTGGCCCTGGCTTGGATGCAGGACAACATAACCGGCTTTGACCTGCTGATAAGCGACATAACCATGCCGAAATATACCGGCATGGTTCTGACCGAGAAACTCCTTGCCCTTCGACCGGAGCTACCGATAATCCTCTGCACCGGTTTCAGTGAAAAGATAAATAAAGAACAGGCAGCCGCCCAGGGAATTCGGACCTACCTAATGAAACCGGTCGACATGCAACAGTTGGCCCAAACGCTCTACCAGGTACTCCACCATGACCAACATTCTCCTCGTTGATGACGATCCGTCCATTTTAAAACTGGCAAGCAGGTACCTTGAACGTTCCGGCTTCACAACCACCTCCTGCGCAACCCTGGCCGAGGGGAAACAGGCCGGGCACGTAGACGATTACGACATAGTCCTGCTCGACGTCGACATGCCGGACGGCAACGGCCTTGATCTTATCCACTCCTTCCGCGCTCTGCCCTCGGAACCCGAGGTTATTATCCTCACCGGCAACGGGGTGGTTGACGGCGTGGCCAGAGCTATCAGAGAAGGGGCCTGGTCCTATATTGAAAAACAGAATTTCATCAAGGAAATCGACCTCAACCTGACCCAGGCTCTCCAGTTTCGGGGGGAAAAACAGAAAATCAAGACAATACCGGTCTCTCTGCAGAGAAAGAATATTATCGGCACCAGTGATGCCCTGCAGAAATGCCTCGATCAGGTCGCCCTGGCCGCGCCTGCCGATGCCGGTGTCCTGATAACCGGTGAAACCGGTACCGGCAAGGAGCTCTTTGCCCAGGCCGTCCACAGCAACAGCGAACGCGCCGGTGGCAATTTCGTGGTTGTCGACTGTGCAGCACTCCCCGAAAACCTGTTTGAAAGTTTATTGTTTGGCCATATCAGGGGTGCGTTCACCGGCGCGGACTCAACCCGGGACGGACTGATCAGGGCTGCGGACGGCGGGACCCTCTTTCTTGATGAGGTGGGGGAGCTGCCTATGGAAATACAGAAAAAATTTCTTCGGGTCGTCCAGGAACGTTCCTATCGGCGTATCGGCGAGGATACGGAACAGCAGAGCAACTTTCGCCTGGTTGCCGCCACCAATCGTGATCTTGATCAGATGACACGGGACGGAACCTTTCGCAAGGACCTGCTCTTTCGCCTCCGCACCTTCACCATTGAACTGCCCCCTCTGCGTGAAAGGATGGAGGATATTCGCCAACTGAGCAGAGCATTTGTCGGTCAGCTCTGCGACCGGTTTTCCATGGACGGCAAGGGTATCTCCCCCGATTTCTTCGACTGTCTTGCCGGTTACAACTGGCCGGGGAATGTACGGGAATTAAAACAAGTCATTGAGCAGGCCTTTGCCGGCGCCCGTTCCTTTCCCACCCTGTACGGGTACCATCTGCCCGAACAGCTCCGTATCCTCCATACCCAGAATGGTCTCTCCAGCCAGGTGCCACCGGAACAAAACGGTGAACCATTCTCCGTGCGCACATGGCCCGAGTATAAAAAACAGTGTGAACAACACTATCTGAACGCCCTGATCAAAACCACCGCCGGTGATATTAAAGCATCCTGCCGTCTTTCAACGCTTTCAAGGGCCAGGCTTTACGAGCTCCTCAAGAAACACCAGATCCGGGTCTCGTAACCTCCCTCCCCTGTCCGGACATTCGGACACAATCAGATTTTCCAGACAAAACAGGATTGCCGCCACAAGGAGCCCACCATCTCCAAACAGTCAACCTGTTGTTTTCATATAACTTTATTCCCAACTTTTTTCTAAAGCCATTAGGCATGCTTCCTGCAACTGATGGCAGAGATACATCTGTATGCAGAAATCAAGACACCCGGAATCCAGCTCAATGAATGAAATGGAGAATGCCCATGCGACTTTTCTTTTACGCAGCCCATCCTGCAGAGGCTGCAGATAAATATTATCACAAGTTAACAGCCGCACAGGATGTACCGGAATGCATCGAAATCCCTGCAGGCAGCCGGTTCAACACCCCGGCGGCATTTCAGCTCTCAAGCGGAGATGTTCTCCTGCTCTTTGCACAAGATGCGGCCGACATACGGCACCTGCTGGACCTTGTCGATGACCTGGAAGATTTCCAGGTCATCCTCCTTCTCGAACGAGTAAGCCCTGCCATGCTGGACATGGGGTATACCCTGTGTCCACGGTTTGCCTGCCAGGGCGACCGGGACATCCCTCTCCTGCAACAACTGCTTACCAAAATGTTTACTCCTCCGTCACGACCGGCCTGTAGAGAAGGACCCAGCCGCCCAAGGGACCTGCCTATCCAGCGTGACAAGATGAAACCGCCCGAAAACAAATCTCAGTAATACATCCGCTTACCAGGAGCCCCTTATGAACGTGTTGAGCATATTCAAAAAGATAAATGTTAAAATTATTACCGCCTTTCTTGCCATCGGCCTGATTCCGCTGGCGGTCAGCAGCTATTTCACCGCCTCAGAATCAGCCCAGGCCCTCAAGGAAGAGCGTTTTCACCAACTGCACAGCGTCCAGACCATCAAGCAAAAACAGATAGAAAATTTTTTCAACCAGCGCCGGGCCGACATGGCGGTGCTGATGGAAACGGTCGATCAATTCCGCCGGGGTGCCCTGCAATCCGTTGAGGCCGTACAACATAATAAAATCGCGGCCCTGCGTTTATTAACCGACCAGTGGTTCATTGATATTAAGGCCCAACAGAATCGATCGATCTGTACCAGGGGCATGGAACAGTATGAAAACTATCTTGCGACCGGGATCAAGTCTCCTGAGTATCAACGATTTGCACAAATTATTGACGGCTTCGTCAAGGCTACCGGCTATTCCGATTTTCTGGTCATCAACATGGACGGCAGGATCGTGTACAGCCAGCAACATAGAGCGGATTATGCAACCAACCTGACAACCGGTCCCTACAAAGATTCAGGTCTCGGCCGGGCCTTTGCCCGGGCAGGTAACGGGGAAACAGCCTTTGAAGATTTTTCGCCCTATGCGCCGGCAGAGAATGAACCGACAGCCTTTCTGGCCGCACCGATCCTCAAAGACAATCGTCGGCTCGGAGTGGTTGCCCTGCAGATCTCAACGGATAAGATTCAAGCTGTCATGGATGAGCGTACAGGGCTGGGTACAACCGGTGAGGCCTATCTGGTCGGCCCGGACAAACTGATGCGCTCCGACTCTTTTCGCGATCCCGAGCATCACTCGTTCAAGACATCCTTCGCCGATCCGAAAAACGGCAGGGTGGATACCGAGGTCGTTACCCGGGCCCTGGCCGGAGAAGATGGAGCTGAGATCAGCCTCAACTATGCAGACCTGCCGGTGATATCCGCCTTCAAGCCCTTTACGGTCGGCGGTGTCTCCTGGGCTATGATTGTTGAACTCGAAGTGGCGGAGGCCCTCAACCCGGTGGATCAGGAGGGAAAGTCTTTTTATCAGAAATACATTGAAAAGTATGGCTACGATGAACTCTTTCTCATCCAGCCCAACGGGTATATCTTTTATACGGTCAACAGAGAGGCGGACTATCGAACCAACCTCCTCAGCGGCCGGTACAAAGACTCCAACCTTGGAGTGTTGTTTCGTAAAGTCCTGCAGAGCAAAGGATACGGGGTTGCCGATTTTGCTCCCTATTCCCCGCGCAACGATGAGCCTGCCGCCTTCATGGCCCGACCGATCCTTGACAAAGCCGATGGCGAGCCGGACATGGTGGTGGCAATGGAACTCTCTCTAGATGCCATTAATACCATTATGCAGCAACGTGAAGGCATGGGTACAACAGGAGAGACATATCTGGTCGGACCCGATATGCTGATGCGCTCAGACTCTTTTCTTGATCCGAAAAACCATTCGGTCAAGGCTTCTTTTAATAATCCCGACACCGGAAAAGTGGACACCGAGGCCTCTCGAGAGGCCCTGGCCGGTAAATCCGGCATGAAAATCATTACCGATTATAACGGTCAACAGGTTCTGTCGGCCTATGGCCCGGTCAAAGCCGGAGAAGTCACCTGGGCGTTGCTGGCGGAAATTGACAAATCCGAGGCCCTGGCTGCGGTAAAAAAAATCCGTAACCTTATCTTTTTCATCTCAATTATCAGTGTCGCCGCCATCATTGCTGTGGCGCTGTTGATGCTGCAGGTTATTATGCGGCCGATCCGAACCGTGGTTGACAAACTGAAGACCCTGTCTCAGGGCGAGGGTGATTTGACCCAGCGTCTCCAGGTGGATTGTCCGGTCTGCAACGACATCATGAACTGCGACAAACCGGAGTGCAGGAGTTTCGGCAAAACAGGCAATACATGCTGGGAGGTTTCCGGCTCACTGTCTGAAAATCCGGACTGTACAAAGATAACCAGCGGCACCTACAAGAGCTGTGAAGAATGTAAAGTCTACAGCATAGCCGTTTATGACGACCTGCAGGCCCTTTCCACTCATTTTAACAGTTTTGTCGTCAAGTTGCAGGTAATGTTCAAGGAAGTGGTCCAGGGCGTGGTAACCATGTCATCGGCAACCACCGAGCTCTCGGCCATCTCCGAACAAATGTCCAGTGGCGCAGCCACCGTTTCCGGCCAATCTGAAACCGTGGCCACGGCAGCTGAAGAGATGAGTATGAATATGGATTCCGTTGCTGCCGCCACCGAACAGGCAACGACTAATATCAATCTGGTTGCCTCTGCAGCCGAAGAGATGAGTGCAACCATTGCCCAGGTTGCCGACAATACTGAACAGGCCCGCTCGGTGACCGGTGAGGCGGTTGGAGAGGCGGCAAGCGCGTCGGAAAAAGTCCAGGAACTCGGCGCAGCCGCCAAGGAAATAGGAAAAGTTACAGAAACTATAAATGAAATTTCCGACCAGACCAACCTGCTGGCCTTGAACGCGACCATTGAGGCCGCCCGGGCCGGAGAGGCCGGCAAAGGGTTTGCGGTGGTTGCAAATGAGATCAAAGAGCTGGCTAAACAAACCGCCGAGGCCACCGGAGAAATCCGGACCCGGATCGAAGGTATCCAGAGTTCCACGGCTGGAACCGTCAATCAGATTGAGCGGATATCCACAGTCATCAATACCATCAACCAGACAGTCACTGAAATTACCGGTGCAGTGGAAGAGCAGTCCAAGGCAACCGATGCGATTGCGGACAACGTTTCCCAGGCGGCTCAGGGGCTTGGTGAAGTCAATGAAAACGTTGCCCAGAGTGCAACCGTAACCTCGGAGATTGCCCGCGACATTACCGGGATCAGTCAGTCCGCCGGTGAAATGGCGACCAGCAGCGGCGAGGTTCAGGCCAGTGCGGCGGAGCTCTCCGAACTGGCTGAAAAGCTGAAAAACATGGTCGGCGGATTCAAACTGTAGATTATTATTATTATTTTGGGGAGGGACATCCGGGATTCCCGGTCCCCTCCCCGCTCCCCTGTACAAGGGATGCATTCCCATTTTGTTGCAAAGGCTAAGCAAGGCCCCGCTAAACATGAAGGCATAACCACTACCCGTCATCCCCGAGTGTTGTTATCGGGGATCCTGGGTGGTTGAAAAAAGTTGCATCTATGAGGGTGCGACAAAATGGGAATGCACCCCTGTACAAGTTCCCACCGACAGCACTGATTTCCACCAATTCAGCCACCCGGTTCAATTGGCCATGGACATCCCCGTCCAAGCGGCGTAGTATATTCACATTCTTCCTCCAATTCACTCCTGTCTGTTGCGAGGCCAGCCATGCAGAACTCTCTGAACACACCCCTTCCTTACACCTCTATTTTCGGAAAAAATACGGTGGAACGGTTCAAGGAAACCATCAAGCATCACCTGCTCAGCTTTCAGGGCCGTGATCCGGAGCGGGCCGGCGACGATGACACCTACCGGGCTCTCTCCTATGCCCTGCGCGACCAGTTGATGGAAAAATGGATCAACACCCAGAAAACCTTTTACACCCAGAACAAAAAGCGGGTGTATTATTTATCTCTGGAGTTCCTGGTCGGCCGCTCGCTGGGCAATACCCTGATCAACATGGGGCTGATCGACGAGGTAACCGAGGCCCTGGAACAGCTCGGTTATGATCTGGAGGAGCTGCGGGAACGGGAAGAAGATGCTGCGCTGGGCAACGGTGGTCTGGGCAGGTTGGCCGCCTGTTTCATGGATTCGATTGCCACCATGAAAATCCCGGCCTATGGCTACGGCATCTGCTATGACTACGGCCTCTTTCACCAGAAGATCATCAACGGTTACCAGGTTGAAAGCCCGGATTCCTGGCTCCGTTTCGGCTCGCCCTGGATGTATGCACGGACCTCTTTTGTCTATCCGGTCAAGTTCTATGGCCGGGTCACAAGCGCTCTTGATGAAAACGGCAACTACCGCGCGACCTGGATCGATACCGAGGTGGTCATGGCCATGGCCTGTGATCTGCTGGTGCCCGGTTTCAACAACGACCATGTCATAAACATGCGGTTGTGGAAGGCCCGGGCCTCACGGGAACTGGATCTCTCCCATTTCAATGTCGGCGACTATATCGGCTCGGTCAACGACAAGGTCCGCTCGGAAACCCTGTCCAAGGTGCTCTACCCGTCCGATGAAATCCGCGAGGGTCAGGAACTGCGCCTCAAGCAGCAATATTTTTTCGTGGCTGCCACATTCTGCGACATCATGCGAAGATATACCAAGCATCACGAAGACTTTATCGATTTTCCAAATCAGGTGGCGGTTCAACTCAATGATACGCACCCGGCCATTGCCATTCCCGAACTGATGCGCCTGCTGCTGGACGAACACGGCCTGTCCTGGGAGCTGGCCTGGGACATCTGCGTCAAGACGTTTGGCTATACCAACCACACCCTGATGCCTGAAGCCCTGGAAACCTGGCCGGTGGAAATGCTCAGCCGGGTCCTGCCCCGCCATATGGAAATAATTTTTGAGATAAATCGTCGATTCCTGGCGGAAGTAACCCTGAAATATCCGGGTAATGAGCAAAAAATCCGGGAGATATCCATTATTGCCGAAAACGACATCACACGGGTACGGATGGCCAATCTGGCCATAATCGGCAGTCACTCGGTAAACGGGGTGGCAGCCCTGCACACCGAGCTCCTCAAAAACAATCTGTTCCACCATTTCCACGAGATGTATCCGGAGCGTTTAAATAACAAAACAAACGGTATCACGCCCAGACGCTGGCTGCTGAAATGCAATCCCGGCCTGGCCGGATTAATCGGGGAAAAAATCGGTCTTGAATTCATCACCGATCTTGACCGGCTGCGTGATCTTGTGCCGTATGCCGATGATCCTGCATTTCAACAGAGATGGCAGCGGGTCAAACAGGAAAATAAAGAGCAGCTGGCAGCTTTGATCGACAAAAAATGCGGAATTATCGTTGACCCGGAATCCATGTTCGACATCCAGGTCAAACGTATTCATGAATACAAGCGCCAACTGCTCAACGTTTTGCATGTGATCGCCCTCTACCACCGGCTCATCAGCCACCCCGAGGAACAGACCGCCCCGCGCACCGTCATCTTTGCAGGTAAGGCGGCCCCGTCGTATGTGCGGGCCAAGCTGATCATCAAGCTGATCACCTCGGTAGCCGAGGTCGTCAACCGGGATCCGCGCATAGAAGGCAGGCTGAAAATGGCCTTTCTTCCCAACTACAACGTATCACTGGCTGAAAAAATCATGCCCGCAGCTGATCTCTCCGAACAGATATCCACCGCCGGCACCGAGGCCTCCGGAACCGGAAACATGAAGTTTTCCTTAAACGGCGCCCTGACCGTCGGCACCCTGGACGGGGCAAATATAGAGATTCAGGAAGAGGTGGGAGCGGAGAATATTTTTATTTTCGGCATGACCGCAGAAGAGGTGGAATACGAAAAACTGCACAAGAGCCGCACCCCGTGGGAGATATATAACAGCAATCCTGATATTCACCGAATTATCGATGCGATCGGCAACGGCCTGTTCAGCGGCGGGGATACTGAACTTTTCCAGCCCATTGTCCGGGACCTGCTCAGTGAACAGGACCCCTACCTGCTGCTGCTGGACCTGGAGTCCTACCTGGACTGCCAGCAGACCATCGGCCGGGAATATCTGGACACCACCACCTGGACCAGAAAATCAATCCTCAACGTGGCCCGGATGGGAAAATTCAGCAGCGACCGCACCATCGGTGAATATGCCCGCGAGATCTGGGGTGTGGAACCGGGTTGATGATCTTTTCGTACCCCCCATGCCAGGTTGTATTGTGCGGGAACCTGAAAAAAAGGAATACCCATCGTTGCCCTTTTTCTCACAAGGCAGTATTGTATTCACTATGAATACAAGAGAATACACCTACCGGAGGCGTACAATGAAGGCAACAACAATTAGAATGGACGATACGGTGCTTGATCGGGTTGACTCTATGGCTAAAAGTGTAAATCGATCTCGTACGTGGGTTATCAATCAGGCTGTTGAACGATTTTTAAGTTATGAAGAGTGGTTTGTCCAGGAAGTCCAATCAGGTATTGACGAAGTCGCTAATGGCGAAATTGCCTCTCGTGAAAAAGTTGAAGAACGTTTTGCCAAATGGGATGTGAATGCAGATTAGGTGGACCAATACGGCTCTTGACAACCTGGACGATGCTGTAGAATACATTGCTGCGGATAATCCAGCGGCAGCAAAGAAGGTCGCTCAAAAAATCTGGAATTCCATACGGCTACTGAGATATCAACCCGGCCTTGGCAGACTAGGTAGAGTTGCCGGTACCAGAGAGCTGGTTATCAGTGGATTGCCATATATTGTTCCATATATAGAAAAGGATGGAACGATTATCATTTTGCGGATCATACACAGCTCGATACAGTGGCCTGATTCTTTTTAGAGGAAAAAAATGATTTACACCGTGAGCAGATGCTGCCGGTAATATTTCAGTTCTTCAATGGATTCCTTGATGTCATCCAGGGCCAGATGGGTGTTGTTCTTGGAAAAGCCGTCCATTATTTTGGGGGCCCAGCGCCGGGCCAGTTCTTTTAAGGTCGATACATCCAGGTTGCGGTAATGAAAAAACTCTTCCAGCTCCGGCATCAGACGGGCAAGAAATCTGCGGTCCTGGCAGATGGAGTTACCGCAGATGGGTGAGGCCCCGGCCGGCACCCATTCTTTCAGAAAGGCAAGGGTCTGTTCTTCGGCCTGCGCCGGGGTGACCGATGTATTGCGAACCCGTTCCAGCAAACCGGAATCGGTATGATGGGTGGTATTCCACTCATCCATCTGCAGGAGGATCTCTTTGGGCTGATGGATGGCCAGCACCGGCCCCTGGGCCAGGATGTCAAGCTCGGGTCCGGTGACAATGGTCGCTATTTCAATAATCTGGTCGCGGTCAGGATCCAGACCGGTCATTTCCAGGTCAATCCAGATCAGATTTTCTTCAGCGACAGGCATGATAGAGTCTCCACATTTTTTGTATTTCACCACAGGGCATATAGCCTGATTTCATGTACCGAAAACCGGCATGCGGCCTGAAGCAGCATTCATTGAATATTGATCGCTTATTTATTTCCCAGCCAGTATGTCTTCAACCTCGCGCCACATGATTCGATACGAACGGGAAGCAGGTGAGTTCGGGGTTATCTCCAACACCGGTTTTCTGAAAATTCCCATCTTTTCCACGTCGGCAAGATAAGGGATGGACTGACGCAGCACCCGTTTTCGCCCGGCAAACCGGGCCATCATATCCAGATGCATCTTTTTCCTTTTTTCAACCATGGAAAAAAAGACATACAACTTTTTCCGATCTATACCGGTTCGTTTAAAAAAATCGAGCAGCTTCTGGAAAGAAAGCAGGGAAAGCGTGGTCGGAATAAAGGGAATAAGAAGAATATCAGCAGCCATGAAAATATTTTCCGACAGCAGAGTAATATTGGGCGGACAATCAAGAAAGATATGATCATATTCGCGGGTCAACGGCTTAAGAATCTTGTTGATACGCCGGGTCGATTTTTTAAAATCATCCAGAGCCAGATCCAGATTCCGGTAGGTGAAATCCGCCGGCAACAAATCAAGCTCAGGATAATCCGTTCCCCGGATATTTTTAAGGATAGCCTTGCCGCCGTTGAGCAACGTATCAGCGGTAAACTTTTTCGCCGATTTGATGCGAAAATAATAGCTGGCCGAGCCCTGCGGATCCATGTCGCAGAGCAGCGTTTTTTTACCGCTGCAGGCAGACAGGTAGGCCAGGTTGACACTGGTTGCGGTCTTTCCGACCCCGCCCTTGATATTGTACACGGCAATGACAGCCATAATCCCCCCGATTTTACGGTTTGTTAACAGCGATATATCCGATAACGGCAATCAGTGTATCAGCCAAATAGTGTGTGGTATAATGCCAGGTTTTTCTTCCCGGCAAAATGGGCAAACGTTTCCTCAAAATGTGTTCGAACTTCCCGGTGCCGGTCGGCTAGATCCGTCATCAATCCCCCTATAGCAGCTGCCAGCTCTCTGGATTTTTTTGTTCCGGGACGAATCTGTGAGAGATACCCGGCCAGCATTTCCTGCTGAACGGAAAGGTCATTAAAGTCACCCAGATTATTCTGCAGTATCTTGAGCTGCCTGATCATCTGCTTCATCTGTTCCTGGTCATAGAGCGAGGCAAAGAACTCCAGGCTGTAGCGCAGCTTCTTGCCCTCAATCCGCAGCCGGTGCAGTTCACTATCCGGTGTCCCCTGATGAATCTTCCTGCCGTCGCGCAGAACCCGGCGAAACCGCTTATGAATAATCTTGCCGGCAAGAATACCGATCGGAACCGCACCATTTTTACCGGCGTCAAGTTCCCCTTGCGGGTCAAGTATCTGCTCCCAGTCGGCAAGTATCTGTTTATAGCGCTGACTGTGCAGGGAACGTACCAGAGTCCGCTGTTCCCGTTTGCGCCGGGCGGCAAGATCTTCAAAAAAATAACCCAACCCCTCCTGCAACCGCTCCGGCAGCCTGGCCTTGTAGTCATCTTCACTGAGCAGGTAGACATCAAGGTCACGGACCGGACCGGTAATTTGGCCGATATAACGAAACTCTTTTTTAAACCGGTCCGACAACTCGGGAGCCAGGACATCTTTGATCAGGGCCAGGGCCGAGCGGGTTCGCCGAACGGCCACCCGGAGATCATGCAAAAACTCCGTATCCAGGTCTTCAATCACGCCCTGTTCGTTTCGGTGCATACTCTCAAGAAGAGAGCGGTATATGTGACCAACCGCCTCAATACTCGTCATCTGCGGATCCAGGGCAACATTGTACCCGGAGCTGTAATCCAGAGGTTCTCTTCCACTGCCCTGCAAAAGAACGCGCAAGGCCTCGGCAGGACCTGCCTGCTGTGCCACGCCGAATCGTTGCACGAAATCAGCCACCTGCTTGAACCATTTGGAGTAGCCGCGGACTTCCAGCAGACGAATGGTCTGCAACCGATGCCCACTGCTGCGATTGATTGAGGTCTGCAATTCAAGGAAGGCGACGATCTTCTTATCACGATTAAGAATACGTACCTCGCTGGATTGCACCTCCTCTACACCGAGTTCGCTCAAGGCGCGGATATCAAGGAACTCCTTCAGGGCATCACGAAGGGGAGAATCCGGAAAATCCCAGGAAAAACGATATGATTTTCGACGGCTGGCCAGGTTTTGCAGAGTATTGCCCTGAAAATCATATAAAAACCATTGGCTTCCTTCACGAGTCAACAACCGTTTATTACGAAACAGCCGCCAGTCAAAAGTATCGTACCAGCTGCGGTTGTATTTTTTCGTCCGACCGGTTTTTAGATTAAATGTATCGTCCAGGGCAGCATGGAGATCAGAGAGCATACAATGTTCAGGCAGGATCCAGGACGGTTGCCGCAGTGGCTGCATAGTCTTTTCCCTCAACAACGTTTCAATATTTACGCGGATCTCTTTAGCCAGGCATTCGAAGGCCACGATGTTTAGCGTGCTTTGGCTTGGTGGGCGGTGCCCACCAAAAAACAGTTCACATCATAAACACCTTCGTCTTTACGACAAAATGGCAATACGCCCGGAACAAAGGGTAGGATTTTATCCAAAGAATGTTTATATTCTATTCCAGTGTCGTATCAACGCTGCTCCGACGCATCTTGCTTGTCCTTCTTGACGTCATTTCATAATTGACCCGACACTGGAAATACACTCTTTTTACCTTATAGCATAACAATTTAAAATCGAGAAAAAAAACATGTGTATTGTACGTTGAAAATATCTCACCAAATCATAAAAATAGCTGAAAGAAAACCTATTCAACTGCTGATCGAATCCCAATACTTGGTCTTTATTGTGCCTGTATGATACTTCATCCATACAGGAGACGTTACCATGGGACAAAAACAGAAAATTTCAACAGACAAAAAGGCTCTTATTAAGGCGGCAAAGATCATTTGCGATTTGAAATCCGGCACCTGCCCTATCCATGAACCGAATTTTTTCGGCTGTCCCCGTGCCTGCACGGAAGAGATCCGGCCCTGGCAATGCTGGGTTACCTATCTGGTCGCCCTGTCTGGGAATACAACGACAACCGAGCCTGCAGACAACCTGCCGCTGCAGCATGCGGCATGAAGGAAAATGGTAACCGTTCACCAAATAGCAACTAAGATTGTCGGTGTCGTAGATAAACGTAGACTTCGAGCAGGCAGACGAATCAGATAAGCGCAGCGAAGCGGAGACTTTGATAGCTTGCCTATGTGAGGAGGCCTGATCGAACGAAGAGGGGGTGCTGGTGAACGCTTACGGAAAATGGAATGATTTTCCGTATTGTGCAACAGGCATATTTGCCTTTTTACGAGGCCATCATGATTACCCAATACAACTTCGGAAAAATATGCATCAACGGAACCTGGTACCAGCACGACCTGCGAATCAATGACGGGACGGTTCTACCTGACTGGTGGCGCACAAACGGCCATGCCTGCGACCTTGACGATGTTGTCGACATTCTCGCTGACTGCCCGGACATCCTCATCCTTGGCCGGGGAAAACCGGGAATGATGCAGGCCACGAGTGCGCTCAAACAATACCTTCAGCAACAGGACATCGTACTGATCCAACAGCCGACCGTGGATGCGGTGAAAACATTCAATGACCTGTACAGACAAAAAAAGATTGCGGCCGGATTTCACCTGACCTGCTGACAACGACCATGGACAGCCTGACTCTGTACCCGGATAAAGGCCTGCAACAACTCCTGCCCCGGAACCTCCGCAACCAAAACGAGGTAGTCTACCCACTCATCCGCCGGGCCTCAACAAAAGACATCATTGAGTCGCTTCATATTCCCCATACCGAAATCGGCTCCATTGTTCTCAACAGAACACAAATATCCTTTCAGCACATCCCGGTAGCCGGGGAGCATCTTTTTCTGTATTCTTTTTCTCCCGGCACCGATGTTACCCGGCCAAGCGTTCTCCGGCCTGAGCCTTTATCGACGGCCACATTCATGGTGGATATCAACGTGGGTAAACTTGCCCGCCTGCTGCGGATGTCCGGGATCGATACCCGGTATGAATCGGCACTTGACGAGACTGACCTTGCCGATCATGCGGCCGCCGGTGACCGCATCCTGCTCAGCCGCAACCGTGACCTGCTGCAACGGAAGATCGTCACCTGGGGGCATCTTGTGCGGGCGGAACACCCCGAAAAGCAACTGCTGGAAGTCATAACGCTTTTCGGCCTTCAAAAAATGATCAGGCCCTTCAGCCGATGTCTGGAATGCAACACACGGCTGCCACCGGTGCAGAAATCCACCATCCTGCACCGGCTGGAACCCCTGACCAGAAAATATTATCACAGGTTCCACCGCTGTCCCGACTGTGACCAGATATACTGGCGCGGCTCACACCAGCAGCACATGGAACAACGGCTCCGGCACATATTGTCGAAATCACAGGTATCGGGCTGAAGCCCCGGATCACTTTCAACCAAGCTGTCGCCCTCCTGCCCCGATAAACCGCCGCCCTCACCTTAAGAGTTCGCTCAAAAATAACTTCGTAGAGATGAGGTGTAATATGGACATTTAGAGAAGTGATCTGATTGCATGCAACCGCAGGCGTAGCAGGGCTACGTCGAGGATTACATAATTGAAGATCGCTTTTCTAAATGTTCAGAGTGCGCCTCAGAATGCGAAGTTATTTCTGAACGACCCCTAAGCATCACTCCGGTTCCACACAACATATCTGTACCACCCTGCCACAGACCGACAACCTATCCAAAACAGCATGCAACACTTCCGCAGGACCCGTGCAACAGGTGCACCGTTTCTCTGCAACAGGCCTGTGCTGCGCACTCCTGAATACCACAAAGCTGTTGCAGGGGACCCGAAGCCAAACCAGCAGAAAAATATAAAACATATACCATCAAATCAGCATGATACATGGCATCGCTACTTCATATTCCGCTTCAAATCAACTCTGGCACAGCTGATGCTATACAAGAGGTAAACAAAATAAAAAAATAATAAAAACAGACAACTAACCACGGAGGAGATCATGAGCGCAAAAACAAAAACACGGACCGAAACAAAGACCGACGTTGGTTATGAAGCTTCCAGGTTTGCACTCAATGCCGGGATGGGAATGGCTGCACTGATCGGGCTCTGGGGCTTGGCCTGCCTGATCGGCGGACTGGCAACCAACGGTTTCGGCGGCCTGCTGAGAGGATTCTGGATTGCAGTTACCGGCAGCTGAATCAGACAAGAAGTATAGTAATCGAATACAACTGAATAATCGTGCAGGAGAGAGATCATGACAGAACAAAATAACAGCATGGCAGGAAAATAGCACCAAAACACAAGAGCCCGGCCTATGCCGGGCTCTTGTGTTTAACCACTGCACTGCACATTTCGTAATGGTTCACCAGTTCATCTTCCCGCCGTCCACTTCCCCCACCTGTCCCTGATTGCAATACTTCATCCCTGTTCCAGTGACTGTTTTTCCCACTCCAAAAAGGGTGTGCCACAAGTAATCACTTTCCACTCCTTAAAGCTGGTACAGGTTGCTTTTTTGAGATACATTGAAACCATGTGGAAGGTGATTGAAATAGTGCTGCCGGTCTTCCTGGTGATTGGACTGGGATACGGTATTCGAAGGACAGGCCTGGTGGACGGCCATTTTTTCGAGAAGACCAATGGCCTCGTTTTCTACGTCTGCCTGCCGCTTCTGCTGTTCTACAAGATCGGCACCGCGGACTTTTCCACCAGTTTCAATATCGGCCTGGTTGTCGCCACCAGCAGTGCCGTCGGTTGTTGTTTTCTACTTGCCTATCTTTACGGAGCATTGCGTAAATATCCTGCTCCGGTGCATGGCGCCTTCTGCCAGGGCTCGTTCAGGGGAAACCTGGCCTATATAGGGCTGGCCATTGTCTACAATGCCTACGGTGATGCAGGCCTGACCAAAGCCGGTATTCTCCTTGGCTTTCTGGTTCCGGTCCTGAACTTTTTTGCCATTCTGGCCCTTATCCTGCCGCAGCAGCACCAGCGCACAGATTACCTGGAAATTACAAAACAGATCATTTTCAATCCTCTTATTCTGGCCTCACTGGTCGGCATTGCCTGGAGTTTTTTTCATCTGCCCATGCCCACCATCCTTGACCGGTCATTGAATATCGCCACAGGCATGACGCTTCCCCTTGCCCTGATCTCCATCGGCGGCAGCTTTTCACTGGATAAACTCAGAGGAGATATCTGGAAGGCGGCACTTGCAACCACAATAAAGCTCATCCTGCTGCCGATTGTGACTGCAGTTTTCATGGTATTTTTTAATATTTCGGGCCTGGACTTTGCCATCGGCCTGCTCATGGCCGGGGCTCCGACCGCCGTTGCCACCTATATCATGGCAAGCAAGATGGGCGCGGACAGTGAACTTGCAGGGGCTATCGTTGTTTTGGCCACTGCATGCTCATCGTTCAGCTACATGGTACTGCTCTTCTGGTTACATCTGCAGGGGCTCTAGTGACTGAGGAATAGCTCATGGCTCATGAAATTCGACAAAAGGGTACGGACAAGGAAAACATACAAATGATCCGAATCTCTAAAAGACACCGGCTATTTCCATTCCTGTTGCTGTTGATCATATATATTCCGTTTACGGTTCACGCCGCTGGCAATGAGCCTATCGAGAAGGTCACCCTCCAGCTCAAATGGCTGCATCAATTCCAGTTTGCCGGTTATTATGCTGCAATTGAAAAAGGATATTATAAAGATGCCGGACTGAACGTCGTACTCAAAGAAGGGCAGCCCGGAATGCAATTTACCAATAAAGTCGTTGCCGGCATGACGGAATACGGCATTGAGATGCCCAGCCTTTTGCTGGAGCGGGAGCACAAAAAACCGGTCGTAGTTCTTGCGGCCATCTTTCAACATTCACCGGAGGCGATTTTTGTCCGCAAAGACTCAGGGATGAGCAACCCGCACGACCTGATCGGTAAAACCGTCATGTTGAGCCCTTTTGGAGCTCTTGAATCCAGAGCAATGTTTTATAACGAGGGTATTTCTGAAAAACAACTCAACATCGTCGAGCATTCCTGGAACATAAACGACCTGATTGACGGCACGGTCGACGCCGCAGAGGGCTATATCACGGATCGTCCTTTTATGCTGAGAAAACGGGGTGTCCCCTATACTATAATTCGCCCGTTGACATATGGGGTCGACTTCTACGGCGACTGCCTGTTCACCTCGGTAAAAGAAGTCAAAGAACACCCGAAACGTACTCAGGCCTTTCTTGAGGCAAGTCTCAAGGGCTGGGAGTATGCAATGGCCCATCCGGAAGAGATTGTTGATCTGATCCTGCAGAAATACAGCACCCGCCTTACGCGTGAGGCCCTGCTCTTTGAAGCACAAGCCATGCAGGAGCTGTTGCAGCCGAAATTTATAGAAATCGGCCATATGAACCCCGGCCGCTGGAAACATATCGCCGACACCCTTGTTCAGTTGAAGATGCTCAGCCCCGGGTACTCCCTGGATGGTTTTCTCTATGACCCGACGCCTGAATCCGGTAATGGTAAGATCATGAGAATTGTCTGGATGCTTACCGGTGTAGTCATGCTCATAGCTACACTGGCACTACTTTTATTGATCTTTAACCGCAAACTCAACCGACAGGTTACCAGTCGTACTGAACATCTCCTGCTTGAAGTTACAGAACGAGAAAAAGTAGAGAAAAACTTAAAGGCCAATGAATCATTTTTAAATTCCGTTATTGAAAACATCCCCAACATGATCTTTGTCAAGGAGACTGAAGAGCTCCGTTACGTCCGTATCAACAAGACCGGAGAAGAGCTTCTCGGCTATGCCACTGAAGATTTTGTCGGCAGGAACGATTATGATCTTTTCCCTAAAGAAGAGGCCGATTTCTTTACCCGAAAGGACCGGGACGTTCTACAAAATAAAATCATGGTAGACATCCCGGAAGAAACTATACAGACCAGGGACAAGGGGTCACGAATACTGCATACTAAAAAAATCCCCATTCTCAATGAACAGGGAGAACCGGAATTTCTCCTGGGTATATCCGAAGATATCACAGAGCATCAGCAGGCGGCGGAAGAAAAAAAAATGCTGGCCGCAAAGCTGCGTCAGGCACAGAAAATGGAATCGATAGGAACTCTGGCCGGCGGCATTGCCCACGACTTCAACAATATTCTTACAGCGATTTACGGCTATGCCGAACTGGCCCGGATGGAGATAACCAGACCGGAGAAAGCTGAAAAATATATCAAGGAAATACTCCAGGGTGCCGACCGGGCCAGAGAACTGGTGAACCAGATTCTCACGTTCAGCAGAAAGGGTGAACGGATTCTTAAACCACTTCACGTTCAGTCCATTATCAAAGAGGCATTTAAACTCTTACGTTCTACCCTGCCGACAACGATTGAGATCACCCAGGACATCAACCCGGACTGTGACCCCGTCCTCGCCGATCCGACCGAGATTCATCAGGTGATTATGAACCTCTGCACCAACGCCTATCATGCCATGCGCCGGTCAGGAGGGGTATTATCCATTTCTGTACAGCCGGTCCACCTGGACGACTATACCTTCAGCTCGACCCTGCACCTGCAACCGGGTTCATACCTGAAAATAGAAATACAGGACACCGGCGAAGGCATGCCTGAAAAGGTCCTCGGCAGAATATTTGAACCCTATTATACGACCAAGGAACAGGGAGAGGGGACCGGGCTCGGCCTGGCCGTGGCACACGGTATAATCACCGGTCTGCACGGAGACATTACGGTTTGCAGCAATCCGGGCAAAGGGACGACATTTACCTTCTATTTACCGACAGTTACGGCATCCGAAGAAACGATTACCGAGAGTACGCCCGAACCTCTTCCCGCCGGCAGTGAACGGATCCTGATTGTCGATGACGACGAGGCCATAATTCATATGGAACAGCAGATGCTTTCAAGCCTGGGCTATACAGTCACACCCTTTACCGACAGTGAAGAATGCCTGAAATTCTTCCAGGAGCATCCGGAAGAATTCGACGTGATCATCACCGACATGACCATGCCCGGCATGACCGGCGATATATTTGCTAAAGAGGTGCTCAAAATACGGCCCGACATGCCGATCATTCTCTGCACCGGCTTCAGCGACCGGATTGACGAGAAAAAGGCCAAGGCAATCGGCATCGGTGAATATGTCATGAAACCGATCCTGATGAAGAATCTGGTCGGAGCCGTGCACAGGGTACTGGAAGGCTCCTGAAACTGCAGCGCAGTTATTTCGGGAAATGTCAAACGAGTTTTACTGGATCCCCGACAACAGCACTCGGGGATGACGGACAGGGCAGCACTCGGGGATGACGGACAGGGCAGCACTCGGGGACGAAAGCCTGGCGGTGTTTCCATTGTAGAGCTGGACTCGTAAAAAAAGATCTGCCGCCTATTTGCGCCGATGCCGGGACCTGCCGGCAGACAGCTTTTTATCCCCGCCCCGATTTTTTTTATGTACCCCACCCGTCAACACCTGTTTCTGCTGTTCCCGGCCCTGAAAGCTTCGCTCAACAAAACAGGAACGACCGGTCAGGGGATTCTTGCCGGTCCAGTACATAAGGGTGGAAAAGGTTGAAGGCGTGGGAGTGAAGATCTGCACCTGCCGGGGCAAAATTTTAAGTTCCTTTAAGGCAAAGCTTTTGAGTTGCTGCATATCCTTTCTACTGCAACCGGGATGGGCGGCAATGATATAGTAGGTCAGAAACTGTTTGAGTTTCGCTTTTTCGGTCAGACTGTAAAACAGCCTGCGAAACTTGAGCAGGTCTTTTGTGCCCGGTTTTCCCATACAGTCAAGCACCGAATCCACACAGTGTTCCGGGGCTATTTTCATCTGCCCCGAGACATGGTAGCGGACGATCTCTTCAAGATATCTGCGCCCGTTTTTCTGATCGGCCAGGATCATGTCGTAGCGGATTCCCGAGGCCACAAACACCTTGCGTACACCCTTTATCTTTCTGATCCCGCGCAGCAGTGCAATCTGCGGCCCATGATCAATCGGCATACTCGGGCAGACGGCCGGGAACAGACATCGTTTTTTCCGGCACACCCCTTTGCTCAGTTTTTTTGTACATTCAAACCCAAACATGTTGGCGGTCGGGCCGCCCACATCATTGATAATCCCCTTGAATGCCGGGTGGCGGGTGAGCTGTTTTGCCTCCCTGATAATGGACGGGATACTCCGCCGGCTGATCGTCCGTCCCTGATGCACGGCAATGGCACAGAAGTTACACTCCCCATAGCAGCCCCGATGGGTCGCCAGGGAAAAACGGATGGTTTCCAGGGCCTTGACCTTGCCCATTTCCGCATCCACGGGATGAGCTTCACGTTCGAACTCCAGCTCATGGATCCGGTCAAGCTCCTCGCTGCTCAGGGTCGGCCAGGGCGGATTCTGGATCAAAAAACGGGTGTCCTGCTGCTGGGCCAGGGGCTGAGCGGTGACGGGATCATTGTGCCGGTAAAACTCCATGAACATACGGGAAAAAACATCCTTGTCTGCGGCCGCCTCAGCATAAGAGGGCAGCAGCAAGGTCTCGTCCGGCACTTCAGGGGAGAGATAACAGAGCCCGCGCAGACGATTAGGCGAAATTTCTTTTTTTAGACAATCCGCCAGGGCTAATACAGAGTATTCGGCCATCCCATAGAGGAGATACTCGGCCTTGGCATCGACCAGAATGGATTTACGGACTTTATTTGACCAGTAATCGTAATGGGCGACCCGGCGCAGACTGGCTTCAATGCCGCCCAGGACCAGGGGTTTTGTATTTTTGAAATATTTGCGAATAAGATTGGCATAAATCAGAACCGCCCGGTCCGGACGCCGGGTATTCTGACCGCCGGGGGTGTAATCATCCCGTTTTCGCTTGCGGCCTGAAGCCGTCCGATTGGCCACCAGGGAATCAATGGAACCGCCGCTGATGCCCCAGAACAGCCGAGGCTCACCAAGACGGGTTATATCGGTTTTGGTCTCTACGTTTGGCTGAGCAATAATACCGACCCGATATCCGGCCGCCACCAGCAGTTTGCCGATAACCGCCACCCCGATAAAGGGCGAGTCAATGTAGGCATCGCCGGTGACCAGGATAATATCGAGCTCTTTCCAGCCCAGTTTTTTTAATTCTGCTCGGGTTGCGGGGAGAAACATTCAACCCACCTGAATTCCTGCCGCACACCGGCCGGCCAGCCAGCCGGTGGAAAAAGCGGCCTGCAGGTTATAGCCGCCGGTATCACCCTGCAGATCCAGCAGTTCACCGGCGAGATAGAGCCCGCCGACCCGTTTCGACTCCATGGTCCTGGGATCAACTTCACGCAGGTCCACCCCGCCTGCAGTAACAATGGCCTCGTCAAAGCCGCGGAAACCGGTTACTTCAAGCCGGAAGCTCTTGAGCCAACTTCGCAGCAGCACCCGTTGTCCGGCCAGGATTTCCCCCACCGGTTGTTCCACCTCCAGCCCGGTCTCCTGCAGGCAGACCGGCACCATCTCCCGGGCCAGCAGACCGCGGAGAACACTTTTTAAGGGTTCATGACACCGTTTTTCAAAATCCCGCCGCAGGCGGGCATCAAGTTTCTTTTCATCAAGGGCGGGTTTCAGATCCAGAATCAGGACAACCTTTTTCCCAGCCCGGATCGCATCCACGACCTGCAGGCTCATGGTCAGGATGACCGGCCCGCTGACGCCATAATCCATAAAGACCAGTTCACCAAAAAACCGCCCTGCCCGTTTACCGTTGATCAGCAGACGGACTCCGACATTCCGCAGGTTCAGGCCCGCCATCTTTCCGGCCAGATCACCGGCGGTCACCAGTGGAACCAGGGCCGGTCGAGGCTCAACAAGCCGATGGCCGAGCGCCTGCGCCAGCCGGTAGCCGTCCCCGCTTGAGCCGGTGGCCGGATAGGAGGCGCCGCCGGTGGTCAATATTGCAGCAGCACAGGGATACGTCTTTGATCCACTCTGCACTCCGGTCAACCTGCCGTCCCGGGCAAGTACCCGGTCCACCGGGGTAGAGGTGAGAATCCGGACCCCGTTTTTCTTCAGCCACTGCTGCATGACCTTGAGCACATCCGGCGCCTTGCCGCTTTTCGGAAAGACCCGCCCGCCCCGCTCGGTGACCACCGCAAGGCCAAGCTCCTCGAAAAAAGCAATCAGTTCCGGGGCAAAAAAATGATGAAACGGTTGATGAAGGAACCGACCGTTTCGGCCGAAATGATCAATAAACTCCTGCAGATCGGCAACGTTGGTCAAGTTGCAACGCCCCTTTCCCGAAATGCAGATCTTGCGTCCGGGTCGCTTCATTTTCTCCAGCAGCAGAACACCTGCACCTGCAGCGGCAGCCTGCCCGGCGGCCATCAATCCGGCCGCACCGCCGCCAATTACGATAACCTGCGGCCGCTGTTCACGCATCGGAAAGCCCTTCCTCGGGAGTATAGATTACAAAAACCGGGTTTTTACAGTTGCTGACCACGCTGTTGGCCAGAGAGCCGAAAAACATCCGCTGAATTTTATGCCGCCTGGCCGCAGTCATCACAATCAGGTCATGATATCGGGCCGCCTCAAGAATGATTTCCAGCCGTGAATCTGCGGCTTCCACCTGAATCCGGGTATCGGTGTCGACAAGATGCATCTCCAGCCACTGGTTCAACTGTTTCTCACTGGCTGCGATCTCCTCCCGGGAACAGTCGGCATGGAGCATCTGCAGAAAGGTAATGTGCGGATGCCCGACTGTAGCCATGGCCTCACAGACCGGCAGCAACTCCTCAAGCTCCTGAGGAAAGAGAAACGGGACCAGCAACCGTTTGCAGGACAGGGTGCCTATAAAACGAACCGCAATAACCGGGCACAACACGTTGGCGGCCACCTGGTCCAGCACCTTCTGAAAGACCAGGGGATTTCTTCCCAGCGGATAGCCGAGCACCACGGCCCGGGCGTTATTGTATTCAACGGCTGAAGTCAGCCCGGAAGCCACGGTGTCATAAATCACCTCGGTCTGCAGGGAATAACCAAGACTTTCCACTTCATCCTTTTCCGGCAGGAACAGGGATTCAATTTCCTCATGGGTCAGGGTTTCCTTTTCAGACTTGTCAAACACCCGCACACACATGGGATGGGCATGATAGTAATGGGCGAGAATCACCGCAATCCGGGCCAGACTGCGGGAGGTCGTCGTATGACTGGCCCCGAACACGACTACACCTGAACTGTTTGCCGCCGGATGCAGCGGCTCGCCTTCCCAGGGTGCCAGACTGACCCCGTCGGGACTCTTTATCCAGAGATCACAGGCCCGTCCGGTCCGACCACCGCATTCGGGCCGAAGCTGTTCTCCTTCGACTTCCCCCCCCTTTTCCAGCGTATATCGGACCAGCAGGGGACCGATGAGTTCGGAAAGCACCACGCCGGCCAGGACAACCGGAGTTATGACGGTGGCCCATGAGGAAATCTGCGGATCACTTGAAATCATGAACACAAGCCCGATGGCCACTCCGGCCTGGGGAATCAGAGCCAGCCCCATGTAATTACGCACTATGGGCGGGGCTCCGGACAGGAAAGCGCCCAGCCAGGAACCAAAATATTTCCCGATAATGCGGACGACAAAATACACCAGACCGACCCAGCCGGCCAGCTTGAGGGCGGCAATATCAAGATGCACCCCGGCCAGGGTAAAAAACAGCACATAAATGGGGGGCTCAAAGGCGTTGATGGCCCTGAAGAGGCGCACATCCCGCTCGGCCCGGTTGATAATAATAAAACCGGCCATCATACCGGCCAACAGGGGAGAGAGGTTGAGCATACGGGTTGTCTCGCCGCAGATCAGCAGTAGAGCCAGACCGGCGGTGAGCATTTCTCCCCGATTATGGAGTTTATGGAGGACAAAATCAATCAACAGACCGGTAATAACCCCGGCCACCACCGAAAAACCAATTTCAGCAAAAGAAGCCAGCACCGCCCCCATGGCCGAACCATCTCCCGGCCCCACCAGCTGATGACTGGCGGAAACCGCCATCCCGAAAATCAGGATCGCCAACCCGTCATCCACCGCGACCACGGCCATGAGCGTGGCCGTAAGCGATCCACGGGCACCAAGTTCCCGGACCACATGGAGGACAGCCGCCGGCGCGGTAGCCACGGCAACCGCGCCAAGAAGCAGGGAAAGCACAAGATGATCCCGGATGACCCCTTCGGGTCCCCCCACCAGCAGAACAGTGACAAAGGTTGCAACCGCAACCAGAACAAAGGTTGCAACGGCCTGGATAACCGCAATATACCCGACATCTTTTGCCACCGAACCCAGCCGCCGCAGTTCGATATGTTCACCAATGCCGAAGGCGATCAGCATCAGCGCAATCTGGGTAAAATGATCGAGTTTATGGCCGACCGTTTCCATGGTCAGCAGGCCGAATCCGGACGGCCCCAGCACCAGACCGGCCAGGATAAATCCAGTCACCGAGGGCAGACGGATCATCTGGGCGAGCTTGGCAACCAGGAGTCCGGCGGCGAGAAGAACGGCTATGGCAAGGGTGGCTTCATTCATGGCTTCACATCATCAAAACGTTTTCGTATCATCTTTTGCTGATGTCTGTTTTCTTTCGGTAACAGGGTCAGGAGCTCCTGCATATATCGGTCAAGAACCCGGCCGATCGGTTCCCGCTCTTCAGGCGGTTTCTTTTTCTGCTGCTCTTCATGTTCAACCGCCAGGGCTGAAAACGCCAGCGCAACCCGTTCTCCGTCATCAAGCAGCAGAGCGGCCCATAACAGCTGATCCACCCGGGGATTGATTTTCGGATCCTGCATCCAGAACGACGGCGGCAGCTTGACCACCCCCAGTTTTTTGGTGATGGCAATGTCGAATATCCGCCTGAGCTGATCCGGCGCAACCGTATTACCCCGGGCAATTTCATTAAACAGTTCAGAAAACATTTTCATTTTCCCCAGGGCGACCGGCCGGTGGTGGAAAGGGTAAGGGCAACTGGCAAAATGATCTTTTTTTGTTTTGTTCCGTCTGAAAATTCGTCACCGTTACCCCGAGAAGACGAACTTTTTTCCTGCCCGCTTCGGTCGCGGCCAGCAACTGCGGAATCTGCGCCATTATATCCGATGTTGTGCAAAACAAACAACCGGAAGTACGAGAGCGGGTTACTGTCACAAAGTCGTGATAACGCACCTTGAGAACCAGGGTCCGCCCCCGCAGCTGTTTTTTCCGGAGCGCGGATTCAACCCGACTGGCCTGCTGTGATAAAATCTGCAGCATCTGTTCTCTGCACTGCAGATCTTCTTTAAAGGTAACTTCACTGCCCACGGATTTTCGCCCACGGCGAGGCCGCACCGGCCGACAATCAATCCCACGGACGATCTCATAAAAAAAGCTGCCCGACTTACCGAAGATCTCGATCAACTCAGACCGGGAATATCGAACCAGATCAGCTCCCTGCCTGATGCCCATGGCCAGCATCCGCTGTTCCGTGACCCGGCCGACCCCAAAAAATTTTCGCACCGGCAGCCGGCGGACAAACGGAACGGCCTGCTCCGGGGTGATAACAGTCAAACCGTTTGGTTTGTTCAGGTCCGAGGCCACCTTGGCCAGAAATTTATTACAGGACACCCCGGCCGAAGCGGTCAGGCCGGTTTGTGCATAAATATCCTGCCTGATCGCATGAGCGGTCCAGGTTGCCGACGGAATTCCCCGGATATTTTCCGTTACATCAAGAAAGGCCTCATCCAGCGACAAAGGCTCGATCAATTCGGCATAGTTACTGAAAATTGCCATGATCTGCTGTGAGATTTCGGAATATCGTTCCTTGCGCGGCCGGACAAATTCAGCCCGGGGGCAAAGCCTGTATGCTCCGGCACAACTCATGGCCGAATGAATACCAAAGGTTCTTGCCTCGTAGGAGCAGGCAGCCACCACCCCGCGCCCGGCAGGATCACCTCCGACAATCACCGGCCGTCCCCGCAGTGCGGGGGCGTCCAACTGTTCCACCGAGGCGAAAAAGGCGTCCATGTCGATATGGATGATTTTACGCTGCGCCATAGCATTTTAGTTGCAGATTTACTGTTCAAGGTTCCCGAGTTCAGGCCATGATACCCTATTCTCCTGATCCCGGCCACCTGCACCATAGCGAACTCCGCTCTCTTGCCGGGCAGAGACGCCGGATTTAAGAATAAAGGTAACTCTTCAGGAGCACCTCATCTTCACTCATTTCGGCCTCCTCGAATAGCACAAGTATGCTTCAAAGCCCTAAATAAGTAAATATGAGGCACTCCTGAACAGTTACATCCCCGGGTAAAGCCAAGTTTTTTACGTCTACCTGAATA